>JAFPBB010000006.1 GCA_017390585.1 Tidjanibacter sp.
GGGTGGGCGTTAAGCTCGGCGGCGCAGACGCCGAGTAGCCAATCCCAAATGGGCCCTTGCAAACCTCCCTGTTGCGAAGAAAAGGTCTTACATCCTCCCCAAACCCCTCCTTGCGAAAGGAGGGGCTTCCAGTTTGCAACTCCTCTCGACACAATGAAGCCCCCACACGCGGCGAGCGGAAGGGGATGGGCGTTAAGCTCGGCGGCGCAGACGCCGAGTAGCCAATCCCAAAGGGCACAAGAAAACCCCGCCGCGTGTGCACAATACACACTCGGCGGGGTTCTATCATAGTCGGGAACTACACGCAAGGCGCACTCGGACGCCGGCGCAAGGCCCCTTATTTATTCAGTTTGGCGCGGACCGCACGCAGCATATCCACAACCATCTTCTCCAAATCCCAATCGGGACTCCAGCCCCACTCCTCGCGAGCGCAAGTGTCGTCGAGCTTGTTGGGCCAGCTGCGCGAAATCTCCTCCTTAACGGGGTCGACATCGTAGTCCATAGTGAACTCGGGGATGTGCTTGCGAATCTCGGCAGCCAAGATCTCGGGGGTGAAGCTCATCGAGGCGATGTTGAAGGAGTTGCGGTGGCGCAACTTGGTGGGATCGGCCTCCATAAGATCCACGATGGACTTGAGCGCGTCGGGCATATACATCATATCCATATATACGTCTGCAGGCACGGGGCAGGTGTAGTGGCCTGTTTTGACAGCCTCATAGAAAATCTCCACAGCGTAGTCGGTGGTGCCACCGCCAGGCATAGTCACATTGGAGATGATGCCGGGGAAGCGCACGCTACGGGTGTCCACACCGAAGCGGGTGTTGTAGTAGTTGGAGAGGAGCTCGCCGGTCACCTTGCACACGCCATAGATGGTGTTGGGCTGCATCGACACGTCCTGAGGAGTGTTGTCCCTCTCGAAGTCGCCACCAAAAGCGCCAATCGACGAGGGGGTGAAGAGTGCACAGCCATACTCGCGAGCAATCTCGAGCGAGTTCATAAGCGCACCCATATTGATGTTCCACGCACCCTGGGGGTTCTTCTCACCGGTTGCGGAGAGGACTGCCACGAGGTTGAAGATGGTGTCGATATTGTAGCTGCGAACGAGTGCAGCGTAGGCCTCACGGTCAAGGATGTTGAGAATCTCAAAGGGGCCGTCATAGGCCAGATGGGGGCACTCGCGCAAATCTGCAGCGACAACATTCTCGGGTCCGTAGATTTTCCTGAGATAGCCTGTAAGCTCCGAGCCAATTTGGCCGCCGGCGCCTGCGATAAGAATTCTTTTCATTGTCTCACTATGGTTTTTAATAGGTTAGTCTTTCTTTTGTTGACTGAGTTGTTTGTAGCGTTCTGCCCTCTCTTCCATCTGTTGCAATTCGCGGATGAGTCGCAGTGGGATGATTGTGAAGTAGGCCCCGACGACCACAAGCAACAACACCGACAGCCACGCAAACTTATTGAGTGGCAGCGATGTATACACAAACACCACCATCACCACACCGAAGAAAACGGCGAGGAGGGCGACTATTTTGCGGAGTGATTTGTAGTCATACATAGGGAAACACCTCTATTCAATCCCCCAAATTTACGAACAAATTTTGAGATTCTGCAACAGAAATGCGAAAAATCACACCGAGACATAGGTTGAGCACAACAAATGAGTGTCGGAGGCCGAGTGGAGACTCGGGTCAGGGAGGGGAAAGTGGATGGTCGTGAAGCAGGTTGCCGAGCCGAGTTGGGGTGCTCACAACGACAAGGAGTCGCCACGCACAAAAACAAAAAACCTGCACTTTCGTGCAGGTTTCTGAAGTTGTACTCGGTATGGGATTCGAACCCATGATTTCAAGAATGAGAATCTTGCGTCCTGGACCAGCTAGACGAACCGAGCGTTGTTCCTTTTTGACGATGCAAATATAGAGCAAATTTCCATACCTGCAAAACTTTTTGGCAAAAAAATGCAAAAAAACTTCAAAAAAATTTCCAAAGCCACATTTTCACCATCAAAATATCACTTTTGGCCCACTCTCAAGGCATCTCCTCCCCCACTTCTCGTCGCGCCATCCAGTCCGAGTGGGATGCAAAGGCGCGCCACCGATTGGCTTCCTCCAGACCAAGAGCACATCAATAGTCACAAAAAAGGAGTCCCCAACCCAGGGACTCCCATATCCCGACGGCCACAGATGGGCCATCGTCATATTCTCCTACCACCGCGAGTGTGGCGCAGAACTACTCCTCGTCCTCGGGGAACGAAACGAGAATCCTACCGCAGTACTCGCAGATGATAATCTTCTTACCCTGGCGAATCTCGCTCTGGCGCTGGGGAGGAATACGGTTGAAGCAACCACCGCAAGCGTCGCGCTTGATGGAGACAACAGCCAAACCGTTGCGAACATTGGAGCGGATGCGGCCATAGGCAGTCAGCAGTCTTTCGTCGATAACCTCGCGGGCAGTAGCCTCCTGTGCGCGGAGAATCTCGATGTCGCCGGCGGTCTCTGCGTCGATGCTCTCGAGCTCGGCACGTTTAGCCTCGAGGTCCACCACGCGCTCGGCCTTCACAGCCTCTGCGTCCTCCACCTGCTGCTTGAGAATCTTCTGCTCGGCGGTGTAGGACTTGATGTGTTTCTCGGAGGAGAGGATCTCGAGTTCCTGATACTCGATCTCCTTACCGATGGACTCAAACTCGCGGTTGTTGCGAACATTGTTCTGCTGCTCGGTGTACCTTGCGATGAGTGCTTTAGCCTGCTCGATATTCTCCTTGTCGGCACGGATGAGCGCTGCGAGCTCGTCGTACTTACCCTGAATGCGCTCTATGCGGCTCTGCAGACCTGCAACTTCATCCTCGAGGTCAGCCACCTCCATAGGGAGTTCGCCTTTGATTTTGTTAATCTCGTCGATTTTGGAGTCGATTTTCTGCAATTCATAGAGTGCTTTGATGCGCTCCTGCATTGTGTAATCGTTGTTCTCCACGTTTTTTTTGTTAGTTGTTGCCATAGAATGTCGATTATATATCTTCTCTTAAACGTTGTCACTCACGAGGTAGCGCACGGGGTTCTCCACACACGCGCTCTTGCGAACTGCAAAATTATGCATTTTTTTTGATAATATCTCAAACAAAATGTCAATTGAGCAAATTTCCGTCTCAAAATGGCCTGCGTCGACCAAAATCATCCTGTCGGCGTCGACAAAATCGTGATATTTGAAGTCGGCCGAGAGATAGACATCGGCACCCGCAGCCTCGGCAGCCTCGATGAGCGAACCACCCGAGCCACTGCATATTGCCACCCTACGGACCTCATTTACCCGCACAGGACTATGACGCAGTGCCCTCACGCCGAGTCGCTCGGCCACAAGCGCAAGGAACCTTGCGGGCTCCATAGGCTCGGGCAGCGACGCCACAACACCTATGCCCACCCCCTGCTCCGCGGCAGAAGGCTCCAGAATGCCCTCCTCCACAAGGCCCAACACGCTGGCAAGGAGGTGACTAATACCCTCGGCAGGTGCACTATCGAGATTGGTGTGCGCGGCATAGAGAGCCACACCTCCGGCAATGGCTTTGGCAATGGTCCTCTGCTGACGATTCTGGCAGGCGAGACGTTTGATGGGGCGGAAGATGATGGGGTGATGGGTCACGACCATCTGCGCACCCACCCTGATGGCCTCCTCCACCACCTCTTCGGTGGCGTCGAGTGCCACAAGCAGGGTCGACACCTCCGCCTCGGGGTCGCCAACAGCGAGGCCTGCATTATCGTAGGACTCCTGCCAGCCGAGTGGAATCTGCGACTCTATGAGCGCAGCTATTTCTCTTACTTTCATAGGCATTTGTTAGTTTGTGGGTCGTGACCGCATCGCACTTTCCCACTAAAAGAGTGTCTGCTCCACCACTTGTTTCTTTGCCTCTTTGGCATTCTTTTTGGCCACAGCCATACGCACATCCTGGGGGTCGAAGAGGTCGCCTCCGATGAGTGTTCCCACCTTGGGCGCACGCTTTTTGGGCTCCTCGGGCTGGGGATTGCTGGAGGGCATCTCCATCTTGAAGTCGGCCAACTGCTCCTTGGGGGCCTCCACGGTGGGCACAACCTCCTCCGCAGGAGTCGTCACCTCGGCCATTGTCTCTTCAAGAGCCTCAGCCACATCCTCGGCAAGGGCTACATCCTCGGCAGGAGCCACCACCTCGGTCACCTCCTCGGCAGGAGCCGTCACCTCGGCTACAACAGTCGCCTCCGCGGCATCGACATCGGCGTAGTCATCCACATCGATGACCTCCACATCGTCACTGAGTTCCGACTTGAGCGCCGCCAACATATTACGCACGCCACGAAGTCGCTCCACAATCTCCGCCTCTCGACGAATGGAGTCGGTGCCACCGCGCAATCTTTTCTTGGCGCCCTCGAGGGTCATACCTTGCTCCTTGACGAGGTGGTAGATAAGCCTCAGGTTGTCGACATCGGTGGTGGAGTAGATGCGGTGTCCGCGACTATTTTTGGCAATCTTGAGTATGGGGAACGACTCCTCCCAGAAGCGCAGCAGCGAGGGGGCCACGCCAAACAACTCGCACACTTCGCCCACGGAGTAGTAAATTTTACCCTTGGGATGAATAATCTCTTCCATAAAAAATGTGTATATTTGGCGCAAGTTACAAATTTCTCGCAAAAAGGACAAACAGATAAGTTGAAAACCAATAGTCAGAATATAAAAATAGTAGGGTGCGTGACCTACGGCAATGGTTTAGGTCAGCAGATGGGTTTCCCCACCGCCAACATCGCTCCCTCCCACCCCATCGACGAGGGGGTGGAGGACGGCGTGTGGGCAGGAGAGGTCGCCATAGGTGGCAAGCGCTATGGCTCTGTGGTCAACATTGGCTACAGCCCCTCGGTGGTCACCAAAGGCTCTCGTCGCATCGAGGCACACATCATCGACTTCTGCGGCAACATCTATGGCTCGCCCATCGAACTCACCCTGCTCCACCACTTGCGCCCCGAGCGTAAGTTTCCCTCTCGAGAGGCTCTGGTCGAGCAGATTGCTCTCGACCTCGAGGAGGCCAAACGTCTCCTTGCCAACAGCGATGCAACAAAATAACCAATAAAAAATAGATCTACACTATGGCAAACGAACAGAACACTCGCAAGCTCGAATTTGAGCTGCCCGCCGACGTTGCGGAGGGTAAATACTCCAATCTCTCCATCATTGCCCACTCCAAGAGTGAGTTCATCTTCGACTTCGCCTCGATGCTCCCCGGAATGCAGAAGGCCAAGGTCCACAGCCGCATCATCCTCACCCCCGAGAATGCCAAGCGCCTGCTGCTCTCGTTGCAGGAGAATGTGGGTCGCTACGAGTCGAACTTTGGCGCGATTCAGACCGTAGGCCCCAAGGGTCCCGTTGGCGGCGGCTTCGCATAGAAAGACCCACGGCGCACAACCCCACCTGCGCGCCGACTTCCCCTCCCACACCCCATCACCCTGCGTAGCGCCTCGCGCGTGTAATATATAATATAGGTATAAGTAGGGGTATGAAACAAGAGCATCCCGACCTCGCGAGGTCGGGATGCTCTTTTATTTATGCAATCTCAATTGCCCTTATTAGAGGGTAGGAGCTGCGGAGCCGACGGTCTTAATCCAAATCTTACCGCTCTTCTTCACATCTGTCTTATCATACCAGAAGTAAACGTCGAAGTTACCGGTCTTCGAAGGCTTGCAGTCGCCACCGTTGTTGTAGAGGGTGGTAGCTGCTGCTTTGTCAACAGTCACGGTGCCACCACTACCGAAGTTGGTCGACCACGATTTGTCTGCACGAACTTTGAATGCGCCGGAGAGTTTCACATTCTTGGCAACGTAGAGGCCAAGAGTACCATCCCAAGTGAGTGCAGTGTCATTGGTGCCCCAGTTGTTGTGCACACCACACAAGCCCCACGAGAAGCTGGAGGTATCGGGCTGAGCACCCTCTTTCTCCTGAAGAGCTGCGGTCTTGTAGTCGGTGCCGGAGGTCATCAGATAGACATACTTGTTGTTGTAGTCGAAGTAGATATCGAAGGTGCCAGCAACGGTGTTGTTGATGTCGCTACCATCCTTGAATACTTTGATGTAGCTGTTGTTGTTCATATAGACGATGCCGCCACCGTAGCCCTCGGTCCAAGCTTTGTCTTTCCTCACCTTGAACTGCGAGTAGGCGCTGAGTTTGATACCCTTGGCTACAAACACGTTCTGAGTCTCGGTGGTAACCATCACAGCATCACCCCAGCTATTGAACGAACCCGATACGCTCCAAGCCGAGTTCTGACCAACGGTGGGCTCATCAGTAACATCACCCTCGGGTTTTGCGGGATCCTTGATAACCGAGAGGTTGCCGCTGTCGAGCAGGAGGTATACATCGCTGGTGAATGCCGAAGGCAGAGCGAAGTCACCGGTCTGTGCGGAACCATTGTTGATGATGATGCTGAAGATGGTGCCGGTTACGGATGCGGGCATAGTGTAGGCGTAGTATTTAACCTCGCCAACCATCTCGGTGGTGGTGATTGCAGTGCCGGGCCAAGCGCCGGTGATGGTACCTGCGTCATTCCACGAGTAGAGGTTGAGCTTGCTCCAATTTACCTTGTTGTAGATGTAGAGCTTGTGGGTCTCGGGAGCTGCGGGAGTAAACTCCTCGGGGTTCTCGATGATCGAGAGAGCGTTGCCGTTGAGCAAGAGGTAGAGGTCGCTGTTCAGAGCGGCGGGCATAACGAAGTCGCCGGTCTGTGCGCTGCCGTTGTTGGCGATGAAGCTGACAACTTTGCCGGTAGCTGCGGCGGGCATAGTGTAAACGAGGAACTCGTTTGCACCCACCATAGCGGTCTCGGTCATCTGAGTACCAGGCCAAGCGCCGGTGAAGTTGTTGCTAGCATCGTCCCACGAATAGAGGTTAACCTTGGTCCAATCCTTATTGTTGTTGTAGACGTAAACTTTGTGCTGAGTCTCTTTCGCGATGGTGCCGAGGTTGTAGATTGTATTCTCATTGAACACTTTCTTGAAGGTCTTGTTAAAGCCACTCTCGGTGGTTACGGTTACTTCGCACTCAATACCA
>JAFPBB010000045.1 GCA_017390585.1 Tidjanibacter sp.
ATCATCGCCAAGGCCCACGAGGTGGGTGCTGTGGTGGTTGTGGACGGCTGTCAGGGATTTGTGCATAGCGAGGTGAACGTCAAGGAGTTGGATTGCGATTTCTACGCCTTCTCGAGCCACAAGCTCTATGGCCCCAATGGTGTGGGAGTGCTCTATGGCAAGCGCACCTTGCTGGAGCAGATGCCCCCATTTTTGGGTGGCGGCGATATGGTCAAGAAGGTCACCTTCGAGAAGACCACCTACGCCGACCTCCCCCTCAAATTCGAGGCGGGCACAGCCAACTACATCGACGCCATAGGTCTGGCCGAGGCAATAAAGTTCCTCCGCGGCCTCGACAGGGGCGCAGTCCTGGCCCACGAAAAGGCCTTGTTGGACTACGCCACCGAGGAGCTCGGGAAGATTGAGGGGTTGAGAATCTACGGCACCACGGCCGACAAGTGCAGCATCGTGAGCTTCAATGTGGAGGGCATCCACAACTTCGACCTCGGCTCCGTGTTGGACCGCAGCGGCGTCGCCATTCGCACCGGAGCACACTGCGCCGACCCCGTGATGGCACACTACGGTGTGCAGGGTATGGCGCGTGCCTCATTTGCGCTCTACAACACCCTCGAGGAGGTCGACGCACTCGCTGCTGCCATCCGCAAGGCTTGCCGAATGCTGAAGTAGAAAGCCTCGAAGATGGCTACGACCACCCCAAGTGGCTCCATCTACACCTAAATCAGACACATCAATTTGGAATTTATGTTCATAGTACTCGAAGGGCTCGACGGAGCCGGCAAATCGACACAGATAAAACTCCTGCGTGAGATGATGGAGGCCCACGGCAAGAGGTGCGAATACCTCCACTTCCCCCGCTTCGACGCCCCCATCTACGGCGATATGATTGCACGCTTCCTCCGAGGCGAGTTCGGCTCTGCCGACGAGGTCAACCCCTATCTGGTGGCACTCCTCTATGCTGGTGACAGGGCCGACGCCGCCGCACAAATCCGCAGCTGGTTGGAGGAGGGCAAGTGCGTCATTGTGGACCGATATGTCTACTCCAACATTGGCTATCAGTGTGCCAAAGTTGCCGATGCCGAGGAACGTAACGCTCTGAGGGAGTGGATTCTCCGCACCGAATATGAGGAGTTCCGCATCCCCCGCCCCACCCTCTCGCTCTTCCTCGACGTACCCTTCGGATTCACCGAAGCAAAACTCACCTCACAACGCGTGGGCAGCGACCGCGACTACCTCGGCGGCGCACAGGATATCCACGAGAAGTCGCTCGAACTCCAGCGACGTGTGAGAGAGGTCTATCTCGACTCGGCCCAACTCGATGGCGAGTTGCAGGTGGTGGATTGCTCCACCGACGAGGGCACAATGGCCTCGCCCGAGGTAATCTTCGACCGCATCGCCCAACGAGTTATGCCACTCCTGTCCAACGAGTAACCCCTCCAAGAACACCGATATGAGCCACATCAACCAACGCCACACAACCCCACTGCTCTACCACGCCTCGCGCATCCTCATAGGAGCCACATTTCTCGTCTCCGCACTCGCCAAGGCCATCGACCCCTATGGCACACTCCTCAAGCTCGAGGAGTACTTTGCCGCAGCCTCCCTCTCGTGGCTCAACCCCGCATCGGGTGTGCTTGCCACAGCACTCATCTGCCTCGAGGGCTTCCTCGCCGTGGCACTCCTCTCGGGTGCGTGGAAACGTTTTGCAGCCCGCATAACGCTGATTGTCAGCACACTATTCACGCTCCTCACCCTCTGGGTGGTCATCTTCAATCCCGTGGCCGAGTGCGGCTGCTTCGGCGATGTCATCCCTCTCTCCAATGAGGCTACTTTCACCAAAAACATACTCCTCACCGCCCTGGCCATCATCCTCCTGCGCCATTGCCCCACAAGCGGCAATAGTTGCAGGTGGGCAGCAATAGGCACCCTCGGAGCCACCCTCGCACTCGCCTTTGTGGTGGTGTGGTCGCTCCTGCGCCTCCCCCTCGTGGACCTCTTCCCCTTCAAGGTGGGAGTCAACCTCCGCGCGGAGTATGAGCAGGCACTCGAACACAGACTCAACAATAGCCGCGTGGTGTGCCGCAACCTCAAGAGCGGACACACCGAGTCGTTCCTCGCCTCGGACCCCACTTGGTGGGACGAGTCGGAGTGGGAGTATGTGACGATGGAATTCGAAGAAGAGGAGGCAACCATAGAGGTGAAAATAGACGACTTCCGCGTCTTTTCGCGCGATGTGGACCTCACGGGACAACTCCTCGATATGCCCATGTGCCGACTCTTTGTGGCCGAGAATGTCGAGCGACTCACCACACGCGAACGCGAAAAGATGAGCCGCCTGATGCTCGACTGCATCGGCCGAGGTGAGCGTGTGGTACTCCTCACCGCCTCCTCCATCATCAGGGCAGCCACCCTCTTCCCCGGAATCGAACGCGCCAATATGGATGCTGTCACCCTGCGAACCCTGCTGCGAGCCCCCTCGGGCGTCGTCACCCTCCGCAACGGCACCATCGAACATAAAACCACCCTCTGGGCCCTCAAGTAGCCACAGCCATACACTTCGGGCACCACGAAGTTGTGGAGGCGAAGCATACTTGGTGGACTCGAAGCCTATCTGACATAGAGCAAACCAGCGACCTACTTTAGGCCGCTGGTTTTCTTATTTTAATTAGGCTAAACTAAAGGGAAAAGCGGCTCCGCAGTTTGCTTGGCGCAAATGAGGAAGCACACCCTTGGATATGGGTAAGCCTACTCGCGAGGAGCGCCCGCGGAAGGGTGCATATCGCGGAGGAAATTTTGGGCGAAATGAGAAAGCGGCTCCGCAGTTTGCTTGGCGCAAATAAGGAAGCACACTCTTGGATGTGGGCAGGTATACTCGCGAGGAGCGCCCGCGAAAG
>JAFPBB010000007.1 GCA_017390585.1 Tidjanibacter sp.
ATAGTCTGCACGCCGAAGTAGTACTCTACGGGAATCTGTTTGTAACCCAGAAGGTCGTGCTCCTCGCGGGTCTTACCCGAGAGCTGAGCCATTGTAATGTCCATCATAGTTTTTTGTTTGATTTTAGGTTTGTTATGTTGTTAATTGTGTTGTTGTCTGTTTTTTACGGCTGCCCGATGCTATCGCCGACCGAGCCTGCAGGGGTGTTCAACCCTCCATTCGGCATCGTAAGCTTCCCGTTCTCCTCTATCGTCGAGGTGTTGCTCTCCTCCCTGCCGATCGGGCAGTGTGCCCATCCCAAAGAACTGTAGGTTAAACTTTTGCCAAAATTTGTAATCTCAAAGTGTAGTTCACTTTTCATTCTGCGCTCTATGTTACGAAAAACCTCTATGGGGATTTTTTCGTAAGGAGTAGTCGTGGCAAAATGAAAAATTACATCCTCTAAATCTCCTGTGATAGAAGAAACCCTTAATTCTATGAACATATACCATCCTCTCAACGAATCGGCTTGCTCTGTGGTGAATGCATTGTCTACAATCGACAACATTTGTTGTGCTTGTAGCGCATTCGGTTGTACCGAAAAACACCCTTCATCTGTCCAATACACCTCAGCGGGGACCTCTTCGCCATTCAAATAGGTCGGTTTCTCTTTGCGGTCTCTGCCACCCTCCCTGTATAAGTACACGCTCCCCTCATTTACAGTTTCTCGAATGTAGGTACAATCCTCCAACACAACGGTTTCAAATATCGAAACCTCTGGCGGTAATTGTGCGTCCAAATCAAAGTATTTCATATAATCTTGCGCAAGCGCAACTTGCGCAAGACACAAAGAGATAAGTAATATATAGTATCTCATATTGCTAACACTCTCCACTTAAAGAGGTTAAGTTTAGAGTCGTGTCTTCAATGTTGGATGGCTTTGTATATATGTATTTGCTCGCCATTTTCGTGCGTTAGTTTGTTCTATATCTACTCCTCTATTGTGTTTCGGAGAGGTGCTGTTTAGGGCTCCGATACTGCTCGCCGCTCTTTTTTACTGCAGCCTAACGGTGTTGCCGACCGACCCCGCAGACTACCAAAACCACTCTTACCTTCCGCTATTTAGGTGCCTTGCGGTAGATGTAGGCGGCGATGATGGCAAAGAGGATGTTGGGCAGCCACACCAGCAGGGTCGACAGCCACCCCTCGTTGCCCTTGGCTATCTCCTCAAACACGCGACCCAACATAATGTAGGTGAAGCAGAGGATGACGCCGATACCGATGTTCACGCCCGTGCCGCTTCGCATCTTGCGGGCCGAGAGCGACACGCCGATGACCGTCAGGATGAACACCGAGACGGGGTAGGAGTATCTCTTGTGGCGCTCCACCTCGAAGATGCCGATCATATCCGAGCCCTTCTCTTTTTGTTGCTCAATAAATTGGTTGAGCTCCTTGATTTTCATCGTGGTGATGAGGTTCTCAACCTTGCCGAGCTCCTGCTCTGTGAGGTTGATGAGGGTGTCGAGCTTGGTGTCGTGGAGTTCGAAGATGTCGCTATCGCCCTCGAAGCGGTGGGTGGCATATTTGGGTGCCTCCCAGCGGCCTGTCTGGTCGTTGTAGGTGATGTCGCCGGCCTCGAGCGACTCCACAATGGAGCTACCTTCGAAGCGCTCGATGGTCATAAAACTTGCCTTGTTGGTCGAGGGGTTGTAGTTGCGGACGTAGGCGAAGACGCCGGGTTCGATTTGTCGGTAGATGTGGGGCTCATACTGCACCCTCTTATTCTTTCGCAGATATTGGCTCTCAAACTCCACCCTCTTGGAGTTGGCCGAGGGGATGACTTCGAGGTTGAGGAAGAGCGAGATGCCCATAATGAGCATCGAGGAGATGAAGTAGGGCCACAGGAGTCGGCGGAAGCTCACGCCGCTTGCCTGGATGGCCGTAATCTCCGTGTGTCCTGCCATTTGCGAGGTGAAGAAGATGACGGCAATGAAGGTGAAGAGTCCGCAGAAGAGGTTGATGAAATAGGGGACAAAGTTGATGTAGTAGCCGAAGACGATCTCCTTCAAGGGGGCTTTCATCTCAATGAAGTCGTCGATTTTCTCAACGGCGTCGAACACCACTACGATGATGATAATCAGTGCAATGGCGAGGAAGAAGGTGCCGAGAAATTTGCGCGTGATGTAGCCGTCGAGGATTTTGAATCCCGGCCACCAGCTTCTGCGGTTTTTTTCTTCGAGTCTGTAATCACCCATTGTTTTTCCCTTTTAGAAACCACAAAGATAGTTATTAAATTGGAAAAGGGAAACGAAAACCACTCAAAAGTGCTCTCGCATCCCTCTCTTTCCTATCGCTTTATGGTGTCCAACTCTCCTCTCTTCTACTCCTCGGCACGAAGAGTGAAACTCACTCGTGCTCCCTGCGACACCTCTGTGGTCGGCTCGGGATACTGCATATAGACCCTTGCGGAGTTCTGACCGGCCAGGTCGTCCACCCCCACGAAATCGACCTTGCCCACATTGAGTCCCAAGTCCCAAAGGGTGCTCTTGGCCTCGCGCAGAGTCATTCCCTCCAGCGAAGGCACCTCGCAAGTGGAGTAGCTGTTGCCGCCCACCACGAGGGTGATTTTCGACCCTATGGGGGCCATTACCACCGAATCTTTGGGGATGGTTATGCCGTGGAGTTTTTGGTCGAGAACATAGTTGCTTGCGATATCCTCCACATACTCGAGCCTCTCGATCTCCAAGCCTGCGGTTATCAGGTTGCTTTTTGCCTGTCGGAGCGAGTAGCCTGCAACATAGGGCACCTGCACCGAGCGCTGGTGGGAGGCGTTGATGGTGACGTAGATCTTGCGGCCGCTCTTCACCTTGTTCCTACCTGCCGAGGGGCGCTGTTCGAGGATGACGCCACCCGCATAGATGGGGACATAGAGCGAGTCGTTGACTATGATTTCGAGTCTGCCATCCTGAGCCATACTCTGGGCTTCTGCCACGGTTGTGCCGATAAAGTTGGGGACATCTTTGTTTTGCCCGTGTCGGGTCAGGAGTGCGAGCAGGAGGTTGGCCACCACCACTGCAATGACAAGGAGGCTCAGTGCGAGGACTCCGTTGCGGACAAGGCTACTGAAGGCGCTGCGTCCCCCCTTGGTGTTGCTTTTTTTGCCACCGCGGGCTCTGTTTCTTACTGCTTGTGCCATAGTTTCGTTTATCTCTCTCTTTGGGTTGTCGTTGTTCTATTTTTCGTTCTCCACGATGAGTCGACAGAATCGCTCTCGGGCTCTGTGAATCTGTGTCTTAACCGTTCCCATTGGAAGCCCCACTTGTGCGGCAATCTCCTCGTAGGACATTTGGCGCAGGAATCTCATCTCCACCATTTGTCGATACTTTTCGGGGAGTGCGGAGAGGCACCTCTCCATTTGGCTGTTGTGCTGCTCGGAGATGATGTGTTCGTCGGGGCTGACGTCGTAGGTGGGGACCACTGTGGGGCCGCCTCCGATCTGGTCTATCGATAGGTCGTCGCGTTTGCGCCTGAAGTAGTCGATGAAGGTGTTGCGAGCAATGGTGTAGATCCACTGCCCGAAGGTGAACTTGGGGTCGTACTTGGCAAGGTTGAGAAAGACCTTCACGAAGGTCTCCTGCACCAAGTCGTTTGCATCCTCCTTGTTGCCCGAGGTGCGTTGGAGACAGAGGGCGAGAATCTCCTCGCGGTAGCGCTTGAAGAGTGTGGCAAAGGCCTCCGAGTCGCCGTCGAGAGCCAAGACCACCAGCTGTGCATCCGAGAGTATTATGTATTTCTCAATCTCCATAAACTATTGTTCTTCAAATTGTTATCCACTCACGCCTAACGCCACATATACTTGGGCACAAACCTGCGACGGATGGCCAGGCCGGCCTCCACTGCGGGAGCCACGAGGTCGTAGAGCGGGTAGGCCCAGAGCAGTCCTTTCTCCGAGAGACGTCGGGCTATGCGTTTCATCTCCCACATCACCAGCAGCAGCCTCAACACCACCAGGGTGGCGGCCACAATCTTGGCTTGAAGAGGCAAAAAGAGGGCCACAACGATGGCGGCGAGGAAGAAGATTGCCCTGCTCCATAGCTCCAATCCCGTGCCCAACTTCACGCGGAAGGGGTAGAAGCGGAAGGGGTAGGAGAGTTTCATCCTCAGGGGGAGCCACCACTCGAGTCCGCCCCAGGCCATCCTGTCGATGGTTGCGGAGCCTCCCATTGTGGCTATGGTGTTCTTCTTGTTGGCGATGGTCATCACAAACAGGTCGTCCTCACCCATATTGAGGTTGAGGTGGTTGAATCCTCTGGCGCCGAAGTAGACGCTCTTTTTGAGTCCGAGGTTGCAGAGTGTGCCTCTGTGGGGGCGTTGGCGCACTGCAAAGGAGAGCCAGCGCACCGATTGGGCCATATTGGCGCATCGAATCACGCCGTTCCAGAATCCCTTGCGAGGAGCCAACGAGGCGTAGCCGAGCACGATGTCGTGGTCTACAAATCCGCGTGCCATCATATCGGCCCATCGGTTGGAGCGGGGGGCGCAATCGGGTATGGTGAAGAGCAGGTTTTCGTAGCGAGCGGCCTTGATGCCCACGTTGATGGCCATCTTGGTGGAGATGGGGAAGAGGGGGTCGGCGGCGAGTTTGGTTGTGGTGAGCCTGTCGCCTGCGGTGATGCACATAAGGTTGAGCTGCTCGGCCACCTCCACATCACCCGTAACGTTCACAACCACAACCTCATACTTGGCCTTGCGCTGGTTGAGGAAGAGGGGCAGGCGCTCGTTGAGGAAGCCGTGGTCGCTCTTGTAGAGTGGGATGATGACGCTCAATCCCTCCTCGGCCCTGTCTTCGGCGGGTGCGGAGGGGTTGCGGTGGGGTTTGATGCGTCCGTAGACAAATATGTAGTAGCAGAGTTGGACCACGAAGGTGGCACACAACACCGCCAGCGCCACCATCCCGAGGAGCTCACATCCCTCGGGCAGCAGGGCTTTGAAAATCACTTCTTTCATTGTTGATGCAAATATGAATGACAAAGTTATTCATTTTTTTGGAAAATCCTTACCTTTGCGGTGCTATGAAATTTACACTCCAGAAAAATGACCCCGCAGGCCACGCTCGTGCAGGCCTCATCGAGACGGCCCACGGCCTCATCGAGACCCCCATATTTATGCCCGTAGGCACCGCAGCCTCGGTTAAGGGCATCTTCCACCGCGACTTGCGCGAGGATGTCAAGGCACAGATTATCCTTGCCAACACCTACCACCTCTATCTCCGTCCCGGAATGGAGGTCATTGAGGCGGCAGGAGGTGTCCATCGCTTCAGCACTTGGGACCGCCCTATGCTGACCGATAGTGGTGGTTTCCAGGTCTTTTCGCTCGCTGCTCGCCGCAAAATTACCGAGGAGGGTGTGCGCTTCTCGAGCCACATCGACGGCTCCAAACACATCTTCACGCCCGAGAATGTCATCGACACCGAGCGCACCATTGGTGCCGACATTATGATGGCTTTCGACGAGTGCCCCGACGGCAAGAGCGACTTCCGCTATGCGGCACGTTCGCTGGCTATGACCCAGCGCTGGCTGGAGCGTTGCTTCAACCGCTATGAGCAGACCGCTCCCAAGTATGGCTACCACCAGTCGCTCTTCCCCATCGTGCAGGGTTGCACCTATCCCGACCTGAGGGCTTCGGCGGCGGAGTTTGTCAAGCAGTTCGATGCCGATGGCTATGCCATTGGTGGTCTGGCAGTTGGCGAACCTGCGCCGGTGATGTACGATATGATTGAGGTGGTCAATGCCATCCTTCCCACCGACCGTCCTCGCTACCTTATGGGTGTGGGTACTCCCATCAACATCCTCGAGGCGATTGATAGGGGCGTGGATATGTTCGACTGCGTTATGCCCACCCGAAATGGCCGCAATGGTATGCTCTTCACCTCGGAGGGCATCATCAACATCCGCAACGAGAAGTGGAAGAACGACTTTGGTCCCATCGACCCCAATGGGGTGAGCTTTGTCGACACGCTCTACTCCAAGGCCTACTTGCGCCACCTCACCATTGCGGGCGAGATGATGGCGGCACAGATATCCTCGTTGCACAATGTTGCCTTCTACTTGTGGCTGGTGGGCGAGGCGAGGCGTCACATCCTTGCCGGCACCTTCAAGCCCTGGAAGGAGGAGATGGTGGTGAAACTCGCCCGACGACTTTAGTGTGAGGGGGAGGAATGTAGAACAAAATGAGATTAAGATATAATATATAGGTATGAAGGGAAAGGAATTTGACCAGCCGCTGCCCGCGGCACCGGGGATGGATGTGGAGTCGGAGGAGGGCGATGAGCTCTACGAACACTTCGCCATTGTGGTGGACAAGGGGCAGTCGATGATGAGGATAGACCGCTATTTGGCCACCCATATGGAGGCTTGCTCGCGTAGTAGGATTCAGGCTGCGGCGGATTGTGGCAACATCCTTGTCGATGGTCGCGCCGTCAAGTCGAGCTACAAGGTCAAACCGCTGGAGCGCATCTCTGTGGTGATGCCCTATCCCAAGAGGGACACCACGCTCGTGCCACAGGATATCCCCATCGACATTGTCTACGAGGACGAGGCTCTGCTGGTGGTGAACAAGAGGGCCGGAATGGTGGTCCACCCGGGTCACGGCAATTGGGATGGTACGCTCGTCAACGCTTTGGCCCACCATCTGAGGGCTACGGAGCTCTTTCAGGAGGGCAGTGGCGACATCAGGGCGGGATTGGTCCACCGCATCGACAAGAACACCTCGGGTCTGCTGGTGGTTGCCAAGACGGAGTATGCCCACGCATTCCTTGCCCATCAATTCTTTGAGCACACCATCACGCGTCGCTATTTGGCGCTGGTGTGGGGCAACTTCACCGAGGATGAGGGCACGGTGGTGGCCCACGTCGGTAGGAGCAAGAGCGACCCGATGAATATGGCTGCCTACCCCAATGGCGACTATGGTAAGCACGCTGTGACTCACTATAGGGTGCTCAAGCGCTATGGCTATGTGACCCTTGTGGAGTGCAGACTCGAGACGGGCCGCACCCACCAGATTCGTGTCCATATGCAACACATCGGCCACCCGCTCTTCAACGACGAACGCTATGGTGGCGACAGGATTCTCAAGGGTACCACCTTCTCCAAGTATAAACAATTTGTGGAGAACTGCTTCCAACTGATGCCGCGCCACGCGCTCCACGCTCGCTGCCTCGGCTTCGTTCACCCCACCACGAAGCAGGAGCTCTATCTCGACTCGGAGCTGCCCGAGGATTTCCGCGCCGTGCTCGATAAGTGGGACACCTATAGCAACGCTGTGGAGTGCCCCGAGGAGTAGTGGACAGCTGTCCGTGCTCTCGGGAACGATGGGGCTGTCGGGACCACTCTTCGATGTGTCGCCATCTGGGGCATCATTACTCCGCTTTTTGAGGTGCAACAAAAAAACTCCTCTCGGAAATCCGAGAGGAGTTTTTCTTATGGAGAGTCTCCGGAGAGAACTACTCGATGGTCCAAGTTTCGCCGCTATTGAGCAGGTCGTCCATACATTTAATCTTGCTCTTCTCCTGCACCTCGGCCACCTGGCGGGCAACCTCCCTATTGTAGGTAGGCTCGTCGACGTCGCGGATGACACCGAGGGCTACGGGGAAGTCGGGATACTTCATTGCTGCCAGAGCGTTGTGGATGTAGGTGGTGGGCTCCTTCGAGTCGTGGGTGAGCACGTCGTCGATGGTGTAGCCATCCTCGCCCACGGTCACAACCTTCAGCCTGAAGCCGTCGAGAACAATACCCTTCTCTTTGTTGGCACCGAAGAGCATCTTCTCGCCGTCGCGCAGAACGATGGTGTGCTCGGCACGGGTGGTCTTATCCTTTGCGAAGGCTGCGTGTGCGCCGTCGTTGAAGATCACGCAGTTCTGGAGCACCTCGGTGATGGAGAAACCGTCGTGCTGGGCAGCCCTCACGAGGCACTGGCGAGTGAGGTCAACCTCCACGTCGATCGAACGAGCAAAGAAGGTTCCCTTGGCACCGATGATGAGCTCACCGGGGTTGAAGGGTTTCTCGATGGTGCCATAGGGCGAAGTCTTGGTGATCTTGCCCAACTTGGAGGTGGGGGAGTACTGACCCTTGGTGAGGCCATAGATCTCGTTGTTGAACAACACCACGTTGAGGTCGATGTTCCTGCGGATGGCGTGGATGAAGTGGTTGCCACCGATGGCGAGCGAGTCGCCGTCGCCGGTAGCCACGAATACGCTCACGCCGGGGTTGGCCACCTTCAGACCGGTAGCAATGGCGTTGGCCCTACCGTGAATCGAGTGGAAACCGTAGGTCTTCATATAGTAGGGGAAGCGCGACGAGCAGCCGATACCCGAAACTACCACGAACTCCGAGCGGTTGCGGCCTGCGATTTCTGCCACATCGGGCATAGCCTTCTGGACAGCGTTGAGGATGAAGTGGTCACCACAACCGGGGCACCATTTTACTTCCTGGTCGCTCTTAAAATCTGCCTGTGTGTATTTCATAGCTCCTATTTCTCCAATAATTCGTTAAACTTAGCCTCCAACTCAACTGTGGTGAAGGGCAGACCCTGGCACTTGTTGTACTGCTCATAGCTAAACTGCTGGAAGTTCATACGGAGGTAGTTGGCAAACTGACCCTCGTTGAGCTCGCATACAACAATCTTCTTGAACTTCGAGAAGATCTCCTCAACACCCTTGGGCAGGGGGTTGATGTAGTTGAAGTGGCACAGCGAGATGCTCTTGCCCTCCTCCTGCATCTTCTCAACGGTTGCCTGCAAGTGGCCGCGAGTGCCACCCCAACCTACAACCAGCAGCTCGCCCTCCTCGGGACCGATAACCTTCTGCTCGGGGATGTAGTCGGCAACTTTGGCAACCTTGGCTGCGCGAGTCTCCACCATCTTCTGGTGGTTCTTGGGATCGTGGGACACGCTACCCTTGAGTGCGTCTTTCTCCAGACCGCCGATGCGGTGCTCCAGACCTACGCTGCCGGGAATGGCCCAACGACGTGCGAGTTTCTCGTCGCGTTTGTAGGGGAGGAAGATCTCCTCACCCTCGGGCAACTCGGTGATGATGGGGGGATGAATCTCGGGATAATCCTTCATCGAGGGAATCTTCCAAGGCTGCGAGCCGTTGGCGATGAAACCATCGGAGAGGAGGATTACGGGGGTCATATGCTCCATTGCGATCTTACCTGCCTGGAATGCGTAGTCGAAGCAGTCGCTGGGCGAGGAGGCTGCGATGACAACCATAGGGCACTCGCCGTTGCGGCCCCAGAGAGCCTGCAAGAGGTCGCTCTGCTCGGTCTTGGTGGGAAGACCTGTCGAGGGACCACCGCGCTGCACGTCAACAACAACCAAGGGCAACTCTGCAATGACGGCCAGACCCATAGCCTCGCTCTTGAGCGACAGACCGGGACCCGAAGTGGAGGTCACTGCAAATGCGCCACCGAAAGCGGCACCAATAGAGGTGCAGATACCTGCAATCTCATCCTCGGCCTGCACGGTCTTCACACCGAGCTCTTTGTGTTTGGCGAGCTCCTCGAGGATTACGGTTGCGGGGGTGATGGGGTAGGAGCCGCAGAACAAGGGGCGACCACTCTTCTCACTGGCGGCCATAAAGCCCCAAGCGGTGGCCACGTTACCATTGATGCTGCGATATTTGCCCTTCTCCAACTTGGCAGCCTGCACCGAGTAGGTGTTGGCAAAGGCGTGGGTGTTGGCGCCATAGTTGTAGCCGGCGTTGAGAACCGTCACGTTGGCCTCTGCCACAGCGGGGTTCTTCTTGCCAAACTTGCCACGGATGTAGCTGATGGCGTGATCGAGGGGTTTGTCGTAGAGGTAGAGGCAGATGCCGAGTGCAAACATATTTTTGCACTTAACGATAGCCTTGTTGTCCAATCCCGAATCCTTCAGAGCCTCTTTGGTGAGGGAGGTGATGTCGGGAGTGAGGATATTGTAGTCTTTGATGCCGAGTTCCTCGAGGGGGTCGTTGGTTTTGAAACCAGCCCTTGCGATGCTCTTGTCGTCGAGGGTGTCGCCATCGAGGATGATGGTAGCATCTTTTTTGAGCCAAACAACGTTTGCTTTGAGAGCTGCGGGGTTCATAGCGATGAGCACGTCGCAGTAGTCACCGGGGGTGAGCATACGGCTGCTACCGAAGTGAACCTGGAAGCCCGACACGCCCGCAACTGTACCTTGGGGTGCGCGAATTTCGGCGGGATAGTCGGGGAAAGTCGAGATACCGTTGCCGAAAAGAGCGGCTGTGTCCGAGAACAGGGTGCCTGTGAGCTGCATTCCGTCGCCCGAGTCGCCCGAGAAGCGGATTACAACATCTTTCAACTCTTTTACATTCATAGTAGTGTCTGTGAGTTATGTTATTGTTTAGGTTAAGTATTTGCTGTCTTTTTTCCTCTTTGGGAAACTTTGCCACCCCAATCGGGGAGACAAACCACCCACAAAGATAATAATTTATAATGGGATGGCAACCTTTCTAAAGAAAAAATAGTTACCTTTGCGGAAGAAAAAATGATATCATATCTTTTAACCCAATAGTTTTATGAACAACTCTATCAAGTTTACCACTCCCGACGAGGCCGTCAAGGTCATCAAATCGGGCGACCACATCCACCTCAGTTCGGTAGCAAGTGCTCCCCAGTGTCTCATTCAGGCTATGTGCCGCAGGGGTGAGGCAGGCGAGTTCAAGAACGTTCACATCCACCACCTCCACACCGAGGGTCCCGCTCCCTATGCCGATCCCAAGTTTGAGGGCATCTTCCAGCTCGACTCTTTCTTTGTGGGCGGCAACGTTCGCAAGGTGACCCAGAGCGGTTATGCGGATTACATTCCAATCTTCCTCTCCGAGACCCAGAAACTCTATCGCTCGGGTGTGCTCCCTTGCAATGTGGCTATGATTCAGGTGTCGCCTGTTGACGCCCACGGCTACGTTTCGCTGGGTACTTCGGTAGACGCCACTTTGGCTGCTATCGAGTGTGCAGACCACGTCATCGCCGTTGTGAACAAGTATGTTCCCCGTGCATTTGGTGATGCTTTCATCCACATCTCGCAGATCGACTACTTCGTGCAGGACGACCAGCCCCTTATGGAGGGTCACATCGCCGAGATCACCGAGACCGACGCTGCCATTGGTCGCCACTGTGCAGCCCTCATCGAGGACGGTGCTTGCTTGCAGATGGGTATCGGTGCTATCCCCAACGCAGTTCTCTCGCAGTTGGGTGGCCACAAGGACCTCGGTATCCACACCGAGATGTTTGCCGACGGCGTTCTTCCCCTGGTGGAGAAAGGCGTGGTGAATGGTCGCAATAAGGTTACCGACAAGGGTAAGATTGTTTCGACCTTCCTGATGGGTTCGAAGGAGGTCTACGACTTCATCGACAACAACCCTGGCGTGCTTATGAAGGATGTGGCCTACACCAACGACCCCTTCATCATTGCCAAGAACCCCAAATTCTGTGCCATTAACTCGGCTCTGCAGGTAGACCTCACCGGTCAGGTGTGTGCCGACTCGCTGGGTACCAAGTTCTACTCGGGCGTGGGTGGTCAGGTTGACTTCATCTACGGTTCGTCGTTGTCGGAGGGTGGTAAGGCCATCATCGCAATGCCTTCGGTGACCAACAAGGGTGTGAGCAAGATTTCCAACATCCTCACCCCCGGTGCTGGTGTTGTTACCACTCGTAACCACATCCACTGGCTCGTGACCGAGTTTGGTGCTGCCGACCTCTATGGCAAGTCGCTTCAGGAGCGTGCCAAGGCCATCATCAACATCGCTCACCCCGACCACCGCGAGGAGCTCGAGCGTGCGGCTTATGAGCGTTATGGTGCGCACTACACCTACATCAAAAACTTGTAAAAAAGCACATCTCGCGGGTGATTTCCGCGTTGCACTGCGATAAATCCCCTCCGCATTTACGTTGAGTAAACTGCGGAGGGGATTTGCTTGTGCGCCTTGAAATCCCCTCGCGATATGCGCTTTTTTATTTCAGTGGTTGCGGGTGAATTTTTCACCGCACTTCAGATAGCGGGCTCCTCATTTGCGTCAGCAAACTGCGGGCCCGCTACTTCGTTTGGCAAAAAATTCCCTCCGCGATATGCACTTTTTGCTTTTAGTTGGTGCGGGTGATTTCCGCGTTGCACTGCGATAAATCCCCTCCTCATTTACGTTGAGTAAACTGCGGAGGGGATTTTCTTGTGCGCCTTGAAATCCCCTCGCGATAT
>JAFPBB010000008.1 GCA_017390585.1 Tidjanibacter sp.
AGAGATGACCTACCGCAACACCGAGGACAAAGAGTACAACGTAGTTTATGGCAACGTGCCCGTACAGCGCAACTACCGCACCAACATATACGGTAACCTTCTTACCGACCAGACCGGTGTAATCGTTGAGATCAAACCCGCCTTTGAGGATGATGCAGCCGACGTAGATCCCTACATCCGTCCTTGGGATGGCACTATGGAGCAGCCCGCAATCGACGGCAACACCGTTTACATTGCCACCGGTGAGCAGCTCGCATTCTTTGCAAACGCAGTCAATACCAATGCTACTTTCGACAATACTCAGACTCGCGCAGAGGTTGAATATGCAAAGGCTAACGTTGTTCTGACCCACGACATCGACCTCAACAACCTTGCTTGGACTCCTATCGTGTTCAACAAAGGTGGTAAATTCGACGGTCAGGGTCACACCATCAAGAACCTCTATGTAAACGTAGAGAGCGCAACTGGCTCGGCAGGTCTCTTTGATAGTGCAAAATATGTTAAGGACGTAATCCTCGAGAACGTTAACGTTACCGGTCACTATAGGACTGGTGCTCTCGTTGGTAACGGTCTTTGCGCAAGGATCGAGAACTGCCACGTTAAGGGTGGTACCGTTACTTCGACTGTTGTAGGTAAGGACAACGCCAACCACGTTGGTGGTATCGTAGGTTACCTCTCCGCAGAGAACGAGGCTTATGTAAAAGGTTGCTCGGTAGAGAATGTTACCGTTAAGGGTTACCGCGACGTTGGTGGTATCGCTGGTACCGCAAACGCAAGTGGTAGCAACGTAGCTGTTGTTGAGAAGAACACCATTAAGGATGTTACCGTTATTGCCGACCAGACCGTTGAGTACGTTGAGTACAAGGCAGCTAATGCAGGTGCTGTTGTTGGCCGTAACAACAGGGGTATCGACCTCTCGAACAACTACACCGAGAACGTTGAGGTGAAAGTTCTTGCAAACGCAAACTCGCTTGCAGGCATCCTCACTTCGAATGCAAAGAACATCGAGGTTACCCTCGCCGAGAACGTTGATCTTCCCATCTCTTCGCTTGGCCAGATCACTGGCGGTAGCGGTGAGTACAAACTTGGTGGCGTAGACACCGAGACCATCACCATCGACCTCAATGGCAAGACCCTCAATATCACCACCACCTACTGGTCGAACCTTGGTGCAAAGAATGACAACGCTCTCTTCACCATCAAGAATGGTAAGATGACCAGCTCGCAGGCTACCGGTACTTGGAACTCCTACGACCTCACTTTCTCGAACTGCGACTATGCTTTCGAGGATGTAGTATTTGAGAAAGCTGTTGCTTTCGACAACGCTGGCAAGAAGGTTTCGATGAAGAACGTTACCATCAACGAGACTCACGACTACTATGCTATGTGGATCACCGCAACTGGTCAGACCGTTAATGTTGAGGGCTTGACCATCAACAGCCTTGGTCGTGGTATCAAGATCGACGAGCAGTATGTTGGCACTCCCGCAAAGGTTACCTTGAATGTTAAGGATTCGAAAATTAAGAGCGCGAAGAAAGCTGCCATCGTTGTTAAGTCGGTTGCTGGTGCAGAGATCAATGTTGAGGACCTCGACATCACCGAGGCTGCTGCCGATACCAAATTTGCTGTATGGGTAGACGAGGACGCTGCTGCCTACGCAGAGAAAGTTGTTGTAAACGGTGCATACTGCAAGGTTGAGGGCTCTGCAGACGCAGTTGCTTCCACCGAGACAGAGTTGAAAGCTGCTTTGGAGAATGGCGGTACCGTAATTCTCGACAGCGATTTCACTATCGATCAGTCCTTGTCCAATGGCTACGGTAAAACTGGTATCAATATGACAAATGGTGGTACTCTCGATGGTAATGGCAACGAGCTTGGTGCTCCTAAGTCGACTGGTACTTGGGATTCCGCTATCAATACTTCGGGTGGTACTATCAAGAATATCAAAATCACTAAAGGTTTCCGTGGTATCTTTATCAAAATAGATGAGAATCACAACGAGAAACTCTATCTCGACAATGTAACCATTGATGGCACTACCTACACCATCAGCTGCGACTCCGGCAACGGTTTGGGCCTCGAGGCTAAAGATTCGACTTTCAAAGGTTGGACCAGCTTTGCAGGTACTCTTGGTGAAGCTAAATTCGTAGATTGCTACTTCGGCTACGGTAGTGGTTACTCCTTCTGCCGTCCCTATGCTCCCACCGAGTTCGTAGGTTGCGAGTTTGAGAAAGGTTTTAGAATTGACCCCCGTGCAAACATTAGCTTTGAGAACTGCACTCTTGATGGCGTAGCTATCACCGCTGAGAATGTTGCAACTCTTGTAAGTGATGTTGCTAAAGTTACTATTAAGTAATTTTCGATAATTTAGGACTGCGGCACTTGATTGGGCCGCAGCCCACTATGCAGAAAGAGCGCACCGACCCGCAGGTCGGTGCGCTCTTTCTGTGTTCGGAAGCCAAGGACAACCATTGATGGCCCAAAGATAGCCTTTGGTCGTGAAAAATGGTCGATTGGGAGAAAATCTGAATAGGGTAGTTGGAATTATGGTAAATAATGGCTAATTTCGCGGGACATAACCACAAGTTCCCCCCTTTGGGTAGAGCAATGTTTAGTTAATTCCAATAGGGTATAGGGGGGATGGCCTCGCCGCGTGCGGCGAGGCCTCTTGTTTTACTCTATGGCAGCCTCAATGAGCGCGCGCCACTCGGCAGGGTAGGGAATGGCACTCTGGGTGGCAAAGTCGAAGCAGACCACAACGGTGCTGCAAGTGGCATTGCAGCCCCCATCGCGAGTGTCCACAATGCGTTGCCCCACCGTCATACTCTTGGTGCCCAACCTCTCCACCCACGTCTCCACAACAATGGGGTCGCCCAGGCGTGTCTGGCGCATCATATCCGTCTTGATGCTCACCAACACAAGATTCACACCGCGCCAATCTATCCTCTCGCCCAAAATATTACCATAAAGGTCCATCTTCCCAAGGTCGAAATACTCCTGAAGGTGGACATTGTTGATGTGGCCCAATGTGTCCGCATCCGCAAATCGCTGCTGTATCGGGGTCGTAACTATCATCTGTACCTATTTATTATATTAGTGGTGTCGCCGCCCTACGGACGACTCGCCACGCCCTACCTGAGAATCTTGAACTCGCCGTCCTCCTTGATCATCATTATCGACGACGCCATGCGCGTGGGGTTGCCCTCAAAGCGAGGATCGACCACCATATCCACACCCTCCTTGATGCCCGCTTCGATGTCGCTGAAACGGGTGGGAGTCTCGCCACCCGAAAAATTGGCCGAGGTGGAGACCAATGGCCTGCGAAGTCGTGAGGCCACACGTCGGCAAAAGTCGTGGTCGGGTACCCTCACGGCCAGCGAGCCCTCCTCGGGAATGAGGTTCTCCGCCACCCCAACAGCGCCGTCGAGAATGAGTGTCAGCGGTTTGTCGGTGAGCTCCATCAGGTCGTAGGCCACCTCGGGCACGCGACGTATGTAGCGACCCACCTCCGCAGGTGTGTCGATGAGCACAATCATTCCTTTCTTGTTCACCGAGCCCTTGAGTTTGTAGATGCGCTCCACAGCCTCTGCATTGGTGGCGTCGCATCCGATGCCCCACACGGTGTCGGTAGGATAGAGGATGATGCCTCCGCGTCGAAGCACCTCCACAGCTTTGTTTACCTCTTCTTGAATCATACGGCTTTTTGTTGTTAGTGAAGCACAAAGGTAAAAATATTTTTGCTCAAATTTTGTAGTTCCAAGAGGAATTTATACTTTTGCAAACTTTGAAATTAATAACATTTAACATAACAGAATCCGGACTATGGGAAGGGCATTTGAGTATCGCAAAGCGCGAAAAATGAAACGCTGGGGCAATATGGCTCGCACATTTACTAAAATCGGTAAAGAGATTGAAATCGCTGTGAAAGCAGGTGGCCCCGACCCCTCGGGTAACACCCGTCTCCGCGTACTCCTCCAGAATGCTAAGGCAGAGAATATGCCCAAGGAGAACGTCGAGAGGGCTATCAAACGCGCTATCTCCAAAGATACCACCGACTATAAAGAGATGGTATACGAGGGCTATGGCCCCCACGGTATCGCAATCCTCGTGGAGACCGCTACCGACAACACCACCCGCACTGTTGCCAACGTGCGTAGCTACTTCAACAAGTGTGGCGGTACCCTCGGCAACAGCGGCAGCGTGAACTTTATGTTCGACCACCTCTGCGTATTCAAAACCGCAATGAAAGAGACCATCGATATCGACGAGCTCGAGTTGGAGCTTATCGACCTCGATATGACCGAGCTCTTTGTCGACGACGAGAACGTCATCAACATCTATGCCAAGTATGAGGCATTTGGCGCCATCCAGAACTACCTCGACGAGCACAATATGGAGATTGTGAGCGGTGAGTTCGTACGCATCCCCACCGACACCAAGGAGGTTACCGCCGAGCAGCGTGAGGCTATCAATAAGCTCATCGAGAAGCTCGAGGAGGATGACGATGTGACCAACGTCTACACCACAATGGCTCCCGAGGAGGAGTAGAAAAACAGATCTTGAGAGCAACTATTGCGCTCGATTGCAATAAACCCCTGCAGAGTTACTCTGCAGGGGTTTTATTGTGGGACTATTTTGGTGGTTAGCGATCAACTGCCTGTGTGTGGGGGAATAGGGAGAGTAGGGAGAGTAGGGAGAGTAGGGAGAGTAGGGAGAGTAGGGAGTGTAGTGAGTGTAGTGAGAGTAGTGAGAGTAGTGAGAGTAGTGAGTGTAGTGAGTGTAGTGAGTGTAGGGAGTGTAGTGAGGAACCCTAAATTCCCTAAATTCCCTATCCTCCCTATCCTCCCTAACTTCCCTCCGTAAAACAGCGCCAAAAACTGCCGGCACAAAGTGAATCTATGCCGAGTGGAAATGATTGTCAATCTGTAACTTATAGTAGCCCCGCCTCGTAGAGTATGATGATCTGTTCTATGAGCTTATCCTCGCCCTGCGTGGGGTCGTACTCCTGCTTGAGGTTGGCGCGGAAGATGCGGGCAATGGTGTTCCAGAATTTTGCAGCAAATTTGCCTCTGTACTCTTCGAGGAGCTGATAGGAGGTGCGCTGTGTTTCGCGGTCTATGAGTCGGATGAGTATTTTGCCCTGCGAGTAGGTCATCTTTTCGAGCACGGGCGTGTAGCGTTTGACTATCTCCTTTTCGAGCTCTTTGGTTATTCGCTCACGCTCTTTTTTGGAGGTGACGGTGTCGAGTTGTGCATTGAGGGCATTGAAATAGTTGCGCGCATCTATGGCGTAGGGATATACGGCCTTGACGTTGCGGATGAGTCGTTTTTGCCTCTTGATGTTGCCTATGTCGCGGAATACCACCACATTAGATAGTTGCACAACATATGCTGTGTCGCTGGTCTCGGGGTCCACTTCGGTGCCGGCAACATAACCTCCTCGGAAGCGCGAGTAGGGCACATTGTAGCTTCTGCGTTGCTGCTGGGCGAGAGCCTGTGCGGCGACACAGAGTAGGAGTAGCGATATGACGAAAACTCTTTTCATAGGGTTGCTGACTGCAAATATAACGTTTTTTGCGGGAAACTATTTTGTTGCGAGTGTAGTTTGCGTGGGTGTGAATCAACTTTTTAGTGTGGATTATTAAAAAAATTGAAAAATTGTTGTACATTTGTGTGCCGTAAGTGTGCAAAAGTGCGCTGCGGTGTGGTTAGCACAGGTTATACACAAATACATATTTTACTATGAAACAAGCAATTGCCATTCTTACAGGTGGCGGCCCCGCACCCGGTATGAACACCGTGGTTGGTTCGGTTGCCAAGACTTTCATCACCAAAGGTTTCCGCGTAATCGGTCTCCACGAGGGCTACACCGGTCTCTTCAAGACCAATGCTCGCTATGAGGATATCGACTTCCGCCGTGCCGACGACATCTTCAATCAGGGTGGCTCCTATCTCCAGATGAGCCGTTTCAAACCCACCGATGCCGATTTCGAGAACAACTTCAACCTCAAGTTCTTCCAGGATAACAACATCAAACTGCTCGTGACCGTGGGTGGCGACGACACCGCTTCGACCGCAAACCGTATCGCCAAGTTCCTCGAGGCCAAGCAGTATCCCATCGCCAATATCCACGTTCCCAAGACCATCGACAACGACCTTCCTCTGCCCGCAGGTGCTCCCACTTTCGGCTACGAGTCGGCTATGGATAAGGGTGCTGTGATTGGCCGCGCCGTATATTCCGACGCACGCACCAGCGGCAACTGGTTTATCATTGCTGCTATGGGCCGTTCGGCAGGTCACTTGGCTTGCGGTATTGGCGCAGCTTGCCACTATCCTATGATTGTCATCCCCGAGATGTTCAACAAGACCGAGATTACCATCGACAAGATTGTGAACCTGGTTATCTCCTCCATCATCAAACGCAAACTTATGGGTATGGACTACGGTGCAGCAATGGTATCGGAGGGCGTATTCCACAGCCTCAGCGACGAGGAGATCAAGAATGCGGGCGTGAACTTCTCCTACGACGAGCACGGCCACCCCGAGCTTGGCAAGGTGTCGAAGGCACACGTCTTCAATGAGATTCTCGAGAAGAAGCTCAAGGGCCTGAAGATTAAGGTGAAATCGCGCCCCGTAGAGATTGGCTATGAGGTACGTTGCCAGACTCCCGTTGCGAGCGACTTGCTCTATTGCACCACCCTTGGTATGGGTGTCTACAAACTCTTCAGCGAGGGCAAGACCGGCTGTATGGTCTACGTTGCTCAGGACGGTCAGATCAGCCAGCTCTACTTGAAGGACCTCCAGGATCCCGTTACCGGCAAGATTCCTCCCCGCTTGGTTAACCCCGATGGCGACCAGTTCCAGGGCTTGGTGAACAACATTCTTTGCTACATCACCCCCGAGGACTACGAGGCTGCCAAGGCCTACGTTGCCAACCCCGAGGAGTTCGACTTCAAGAAGATTCTCAATTGGTAGAATAATGCTGCTCCTCCTGCCTCGATGTGACGGGGTGGGGCGACGCACAATGGGCCTCCCGACTCTAATATGGAGTCGTGGAGGCTCTTTTTTTTCTTGCGGATGTGGTGCGAGATTTTTGGCTTGTGAGTTGCATCTTAATATTAAAAGTCGTACTTTTGTGTGCGCTTACCTATTATTTATAGGTCTTGCTGTTAAATATTGCTTTTTTTAAGTGAATTGTAACGCACTGATAATCAGGCAATTAGCCACTACGGGGGGGGGTAATTCGTTAGTCGAATTTTCCTCCAATAGTGTCATATATACACCTTCAAGGGAGACTCTGCAACGTCGGCAACGATGTGCAGAATCTCCCTTTCTTATTTCCCGAAATTCGCAAATTTCAAATACCAACCAATTTTAACACACTCATTTATTAACTTTCAAAAACAAATCAAGTATGAAGAAAATTCTTCTTTCGTTGGTTGTAGCAGCCGCAGCGCTGTTTGCAACCTCTTGCGCGAATGAGCTTGAGGAGGGTATCCAGGGTAATGGCGTTACCTTCGAGATCTCCGCTCCCGAGCTCGCCACACGTGCTTATGGTGAAGGTACTCAGGCCACTCACCTGATGTATGCTGTCTACGACGAGACCGCTGGCGGTAACGTTGTAGTAGGCGTTTCCAACACCGAGATTGGCACCGAGGCAGAGTTTACTACTGATGCCAATGGTGTTCACAAATTCACCACCAGCGTGCAGATTGACCTGCTCGATGGCAACGAGTACTCCGTACTCTTCTGGGCTGTAAATGCCGACTATGTAAATGCTTTCACCATCGATTGGAACGGCAAAGCTATGGAGATGAAGAGAACTATCGCAGGTAACAACGACAGCTATGATGCATTCTACGGCTACGTTCCTACCTTCAAGGTAGAGGGCGCTGTTACCAAGAGTGTAACTCTCACCCGTCCCTTCGCACAGCTCAACTTCGGTTCGACCGACTTTGTTGCGGCAGATAGTTTGAACTTTGTTCCTGCCCAGAGCTCTGTGATTGTTAAGAACGCCCCCACCAAACTCAACTGCGTAAACGGTGAAGTTAGTGATGAGGCCAACATCATCACCTATAGCGAAGCTGATGTTCCCGACGGCAACCTCAATGGTCTCACTGCCGAGTACCTCGCAATGAACTACGTTCTTGTAAATGGTAAGAGAGTATTCGACACCACTTTGAGTGTGACCGGTAGTGGCAAAACCATTACTAATGACTACGCCAGCGTGCCTATGCAGCGCAACTACCGCACCAACGTTTACGGTGCTCTGCTGACTAACAAGTCCGACTTCGGTGTCGAGATCAAACCCGGCTTTGGCGGTGCTGATGAGAATATGGAGATTGTTAAGTATCAGGCAGGCTCTGCACAGGATCTCCAGAATGCGATCGAGGCTATTAATGGAGATCCCAACAATGAGGGTAAGACCAACGTTATTGAGCTCACCGGTGATATCGACCTCAATGACCTCTTCGGTAGCCTCAATGTAGCTACCCGCGCGCAGGCCGGCGACCCCACCTTGACTATTGCCAAAGGCCGCGAGTTGCTTCTCGACCTCAAGGGCAACACCCTCTCTTCGAAGTCCTACCAGACCGGCAAGAACTACAATATGTTCAACGTTCACGGTACTCTCACCGTTATGAACGGTACCATCACTACCGAGCATAAAGGCGACAATATGGCTTGGAGCAAATCGACCAACGTATTTGACGTAACCGACGGTGGTGTTCTTAACCTCGATGGCGTTACTGCCAAGAACTTGGGTGGCTCGGATATGGCATATGTAGCTCACCTCAACAACTGGGGCGAGGTTACCCTCAACGTAGAGAACTCCAACTTGGAGTCGACCTACATCTGTGTTCGCGTATTCAACAGCGGTAACGATATGAACAATGTTACCTTCAAGAACTCGACCTTTAAGTCGCCTACTCGCGTTCTCTGGGTACACAACTACACTTTGGCTGACTTCAGTAACGATGCTGCAAAAACTGCTGCTCACCAGGCACTGCTCAACTTCGACATCTACAATGGTACCAACACTTTCACCGTTGATAATGTCTACCGTATGTTTGAGTATGGTTTCACCGACGCAATCAACTTTGATGCAGAGGGTAACGTTATTGCAAGCGATGGTGCCCAATTGAGCAATCTTATCGCTAACTTCAACTTCGCTGAGGTTAATGTTGTAAAAGACATCGTGATTGCGAAGATTGACCTTACGAATAATGTGACCAAGGATGTAGTTATCGACGCCAACGGCCATAATATTACCACCACCGAGTACTATGGTGTTAAGATTACTCCCGGCAAGAACGTTACTATCAAGAACGCTAACATCGTAATGACCAAAAATGGTGACTATATTAACTATGCTGCTGGCGTTAAGATTGAGAATGGCGACTATGCCGGCAATACCGTTACGCTCGAGAAGTGCAACATTACTATGGCAAACACCGACTGGGCCTATGGCGTGAATATGCCTGCGAGCGTAAAGAATCTTACTCTCAATATTGATGATTGCGACATTGTTGGCGCAATTGCAGTTCAGTGCTGGGGTGATAATAACATCATCACCATCAACAACAACTCCAAACTCATCTGCAACTACACTACCAGCGCACTCTACACCTCCTACTGCGTTGCATTGCAGGGTAACGGTACCACCGCAGCCGAGAACAATACTCTTATCATCGATGGTTGCGAGTTCTCGTATATTGGCAAAGATGACTTCAACTCGAATATCTACTCGGTTGCAGATGTGAGTGAAAAGAACACTGTTACTGTAACCAATGCGACTTACAAAGGTGTAGCAGCCTATGGCTATAATGAAGCTGTGTACACTGTTAAGACAGCAGACGAGTTTGTTGCTGCTCTTGAGCGCGGTAAAAATGTTGCCTTGACTGCAAACGTGAAGATTGATCCCGCAAATATGAGCAATGCTTACGGCAAGACTGGCATCAATGTTAAGAATGGTCAGGCTATCTATGGTGGTGGCCACACTCTCAACATCAAAGGTGCAGGTGGCACTTGGGATTCGGGTATCAACACCACCGGTGGTCTTATCAAAGACCTCACTGTGACTGGTTCTTTCCGCGGTATCTTCATTAACCACAACAGTGACCACAGCGAGAAGGTTGTTCTCGAGAATGTGACTATCGGTGGTAATGGTACCGTCTACACTATCTCCTGCGACCAGGGTCTCAATCAAGGTTTCGAGGCTACCAATTCGACCTTCAATGGTTGGACCAGCTATGCAGCAACTCTTGGTAATGCCAAGTTTACCAATTGCAACTTTGGAGAGGGCAGTGGCTATGCATATTGCCGTCCCTACGCTCCCACCGAGTTCGTAGGTTGCGCGTTTGCGGCAGGCTATGTGGTTGACGCTGTAGCTGCAGTAACCTTTGAAAACTGCACCCTTGATGGCGTAGCTATCACCGCTGAGAATGTTGCAGATTTTGTAACTGATGTTACTAAAGTTACTATTAAGTAATTTCCCATAATTTAGGACTGCGGCTCTTGGTTGGGCCGCAGCCCACTACCCCCAACAAAAATGCTGGCGATTTGTTAGAATTTATGGGTGGGCTGCGCGTCACGGTTTGTGGCGCGCAGCTGTTTTATGGCACTCGGTTGTAGTGTCGCCCTCAGCTGTTTTATGGCCCTCGGTTGTAGTGTCGCCCTCAGTTGTTCTATGGCACACGGTTGTAGTGTCGCCCTCAGCTGTTCTATGGCCCTCGGTTGTTTCATAACACCCAACGGCCCAAAAGCAAGAGCGCCCGACGAAATCGTCGGGCGCTCCTCTTTCTCTCAAGGTCGAATTTCTATTTCAGCTTGTCTACCTCGGCGCAGAGGCGGGCAAAAATCTCATCCACACTGCCAACGCCATCAACGGCAACGTGCTTGCCCTGTGCGGCGTAGTAGTCGGCCACGGCTGCCGTCTGCTCATTGTAGATGCGGATGCGGTTGCGGATAACCTCCTCCGAAGCGTCGTCGGCCCTGCCGCTCTCCTTGCCGCGGAGCAGAAGCCTCTCGATGAGCTCCTCCTCGGGAACCTCCAACGAAAGCATCACATCCACCTCACTATCCCACTCGGCCATAAGCTCATCGAACTGCTCAGCCTGATAGGTATTGCGGGGAAAGCCGTCGAAGATGCTACCCTCCACATCCCTGTGGGTGGCCATAAAGTGCTTCACAATCTCGAGTACGAGGTCGTCGGGTGCAAACTCGCCGCGGGCGATGCAACCCTCCACTTTTTTGCCGGCTTCGGTCTTGGCCTCGATCTCGTTGCGGATGACCTGGCCGGTGGAAATATGGTTGAAACCGTACTTCTCAACCAATTTGACCGCCTGGGTGCCCTTGCCGGCTCCCGGAGGTCCAAAGAGTACAATATTTTTCATCAAATCGAAAATCTATGTTTTAATCCCGCAAATATAAGCATAATATCCAAACTACCTCGCGCAGTACTAAATATTTTATTATCTTTGCATTAAAATATATTTGCCTTATGAGTAAACGCACGGAAATCTCAACTCTCGGTCATTTTGGTCTCATCGACCGACTCACAGATAATCTCGAGACGCGCAATAGTTCAACAGTGCTCGGTGTTGGCGACGACGCCGCTGTGATTGATGTGGGCGACCACTACCTCCTCATCTCCACCGAACTCCTGCACGAGGGTGTCCACTTCGACCTCACCTATTTCCCCCTGAAGCACTTGGGCTATAAGGTGGTTGTGGCTGCCGCAAGCGATATTATTGCAATGAATGGACGTCCCACTCAGCTCACCGTTTCGCTGGGCATCTCTGCTCGATTTGCTGTGGAGCACCTCGAGGAACTCTATGAAGGCATCAAGGCGGCCTGCAAGGAGTATGCCATCGACCTCGTGGGTGGCGACACCACCGCTTCTACAAATGGCCTCACCATTGGCGTGACCGCAGTGGGCGAGGTGGCAAAGGATAGGTTGGTGCGTCGTTCGGGTGCGAAGGAGAACGACCTGGTCTGCCTGACCAGCGACCTCGGAGCTGCCTATATGGGTCTCCACCTGCTCGAGCGCGAGCGCATTGCTCTCGATGGTCACCCCAATCCCAACCCCGATTTCAAGGGCCACGAGTATATCCTCCGCCGTTGGCTGAAGCCCGATCTGCGAACCGACATTATCAAGGCTCTCGAGGCCGAGGGTGTGGTTCCCACCTCGATGATTGACATCACGGATGGACTTGCGTCGGATGCGTTGCAGTTGTGTAGGGCTTCGGGGTGTGGTATGAGGCTCTATTTGGAGCGCATCCCCATTGCGGCCGAGACGAGGGCTATGGCCGACGAGCTCAATGCCGACCCCATTGTGGCGATGCTCAACGGTGGCGACGATTTTGAGTTGCTCTTCACGGTGCCTCTCGAGATGCGCGACAAGGTGCTGCACTTCGGCGGTATCGACGTCATAGGCCACGTCACCAAGCGCGGATGTGTGCTTGTCACTCCCGAGGGTGGCGAGATTCCACTCACTGCTCCCGGCTTTGCCCACAGGGAGGAGTAGGGTAGGTCTGGCGTGTGTGTAATAATAGGTGAGCGGAATGGAGTTCTGCTCACCTATTTTATTCGGGTATGTGTGGTGTTGTGGTTACTCTTGCGAGAGAGTTGTTGCGCGGTCGGTGTAGATGATTCCGTCGAGATGGTCGATTTCGTGCTGAAAGATTACGGCCGTGAAACCTTCTATGTGTTCCTCCCTTGCAGAAAAATCCACGGGGTCGCGCCAACGGAGTACTATGGATGTGGCTCGCCTAACCTCTCCTCGGAGGTTGGGTACGGAGAGGCAACCCTCACTGCCCATAGCAACGTCGGCTCCATAGGAAATGATTTCGGGATTGACGTAGATTTCAAAGGGCGTACCCTCCTTGTCCATCCTCTGCACAACCACCACACGACGCAATATGCCCACTTGCGGTGCAGCAATGCCCACCCCACTATTTTCGGGGTCGCACACGGTCTCTATCATTGAGGCCACAAGACGACCAAACTCGGGGGCGTGGATGTCGCGATGGGTGAGTGGAGTGGAGGAGGTGCGGAGTAGCAGCGAGTCGGCTGTGTTGTCCACCTTTGTAACTCTCATTCGCGAGTAGGCTGCGCTGTTGATTAGCTCTTTTTCGCTGCGGGTCCAACCATTGGTGCAGGCAGTCAAGAGTGTGAGCAGGAGTGCGAGTGGAATATAAGTTCGTTTCATAGTGGGAAGATTGTGGGTTTTGACCACAAATGTAGCCAAAATAATGTTAAAATCGACTATCTTTGTGGTCGATAACAAACAAAGGAATAGAGATGAGACGATTGGTGATATTCGACCTCGATGGAACGTTGGTTAACTCCATTGCCGACCTTGCTGTTGCGGTGAATCAGGCTCTGGTGAAGTGTGGTTATCCCACCCATCCCGAGGAGGCCTACAGATTTATGGTGGGCGATGGAGTGAACAAACTCTTTGAGCGCGCGCTCCCGGAGTCGGAACGTACGGCGGAGAATGTGGCTCACATCAGGGAGCATTTTATGCCCTTCTATGAAGTGCATAACGCCGACCTGAGCCGCCCCTATGAGGGAATCCCCGAGTTGCTCGAGGAGCTCCAACGTCGTGGCGTGCAGATGGCTGTGGCCTCCAATAAGTACCACTCTGCCACCTGCAAGCTCATTGCCCACTTCTTCCCCACCATCCATTTCCACCCCGTATTCGGCAATCGCGAGGGGGTGCCCGTGAAACCCGACCCACGCATTGTCGACGATATTGTGGCCACTCTGGGTGTGGATAAGAGCGATTTGCTCTATGTGGGCGACACCAATGTCGATATGCGCACTGCCATCAATGCCGGTGTCGACGCCGTGGGGGTGTCGTGGGGATTCCGCCCGAGGGAGGAACTCGCAGCCCACTCGCCATTTGCACTCATCGACCATCCTGACCAACTCCTCCCTCTGCTTGAGATGTAGGGAGGTGAGAATGTTGATGCGGAGGGGAAAATTGAGTCTGCGGCTTTGCAGTCTCCCATATTCTGCTTTACTTTGCAACCAAATGTGAATGCAATGGCCATAGGCCTAATTGAAAGAGAAAGAATTGACTATGAAGATGATCTATGATAGGATATGTGCATCCCGTGTGGCTGCCTTGATGCTTACTGTGCTTGCTGCGCTGTCGCTGTCGGGATGTAATAATGACGAGCCCAAAGAGACCATTATCCCCAAAATCATTGGACAATCCATCATTACCAATGACAAAAATGTCTCGGTGGAACCGAGGAGTATCGTCATCCTCTTCAATCGCGATGTGGTCGTGGGCAAGAGCGATGCCATTAGTTTCGACCCCGAGGTGGAGTTTGAAACCGAGACAAAGGATAATGCGCTAAAAATCAATACGCTCCACCCCTTGCAGTATGCCACAACATACCAACTGACCATTGGTCAGGGTGCCGTGTGTGACAAGGAAACAAAGGGTGAGAACACTCCCCGTACAATCACTTTCTCCACCGAAAAAGGCCCCTATGTTCCTCCCACCGAGCCAACAATGAAACTCGTGAGCGACGGAGCCTCCTATGAAGCACAAGAACTCTACACCTTCTTGTGGGGTATCTATGGCGGTGCCACACTATCGGCTGCTATGGCAGGTGCCAATGGTTGGGATCTGGCGGAGTGTGAGTGGATCTACAAGTGGACGGGTAACTACCCCGCCATTGCGGCAGTGGACTACTCCTATCTCCATCTCTCGCCCAACAAGAATATCGACTACCGCGTTACCACCCATCTCGAAGGTTGGTGGGGACAGGGCGGAATAGTTGCGGCAAATTGGAATTGGATGGTGCCGAACTCCGAGTCGGGCCGCACTTTCACAACTGAAGCTGAGCGCACAGATTTCGACATCACCAACATTGTCGACACCAAGAGTTGGGAGTATGGGGTTGTTATGTCCAACCTGAAGGAGATGGCAGATATGTTGCTGCTCCTGAAGGAGGCCAACATTCCCGTTATGTGGCGTCCCATCCCCAGCGCCTCGTCGAAGACTTCGTGGTGGGGTGAGGGTGGCGCCGAGCCCTACATACTCCTTTGGACTATGATGTTCGACTACTTCACCGAGCGAGGCCTTAATAACCTCATCTGGGTGTGGAGCTCTCTCTTGGGTGATATTGACTTCTATCCTGGCGAGGAGTATGTCGATATGGTTTCCATCTCGATTTTCAATAAGGTTCACCCTGCCGAGGTGGCAAATTACCACACCAATCTAAAGTCACTTTTCCCCCATAAGATGGTGGCTTTGGCAGATGTGGGCAATCTCCCCTCCATTCCTATGCAAATGGATGCAGGTGCTGAGTGGAGCTATGTTATGCCTCGCTACGACGAGCTCAACGACTTCTCCGAGAACTACCGCCACGCCTATGCACCCATCTCCTGGTGGCGCGAGTCGATGGCCGACCCCAGAGTCCTCACACGGAAAGATCTCACGCGCATCAAACGTCTTGCGCAGCGTAGCAAGCTCTCTGCCCAATAGTGTCAGTTGAGCCCGCAGGTGGAGCTACTCTGTGCCGCACTCTATACCTATTATTATATTGTCACAACAAAAGGCGTCTCCGCAATTGCGAAGACGCCTTTCTATTTAGAGTCTTACTCTCTCGAGACTACTCCTGTTTGAGGGCAGCCTGAGCAGCAGCCAAGCGTGCGATGGGCACACGGAAGGGCGAGCAGCTCACGTAGTCCAAGCCAGCCGAGTGGCAGAACTCAACGCTCGAAGGCTCACCGCCGTGCTCACCACAGATACCACACTTGAGACCATTGCGGGTGGTGCGGCCTTTGGTTACACCCTCACGAACGAGGCGACCTACGCCATTGCGATCGAGAATCTTGAAGGGATCTGCCTTCAGGATGTTCTTCTCGAGGTAGATGGGGAGGAACTTGCCAATGTCGTCACGCGAGAAACCAAGGGTCATCTGGGTGAGGTCGTTGGTACCGAACGAGAAGAACTCGGCAACCTCTGCGATCTGGTCTGCAGTAACAGCGGCACGAGGAATCTCAATCATAGTACCCACCATATAGTCGATCTTATCGTTGCGCTCGGCGAAAATCTCACCAGCTACGCGGTCGATGATGTTCTTCTGGTAGCGGAGCTCTTTGTGGTTGCCTACAAGGGGAACCATAATCTCCACTTTCACGGGCACGCCTTTCTCCCTCACGTTCATTGCAGCCTCCAAGATAGCGCGGGTCTGCATCTCGGTGATCTCGGGATAGGTGTTGCCAAGACGGCAGCCACGGTGACCAAGCATGGGGTTAACCTCTGCAAGAGCCTCAACCTTAGCAGCAATCTTCTCAACGCTCACGCCGATAACCTCAGCAAGCTCGGCCTGCTCTTTCTCGGTGTGGGGAGCAAACTCGTGCAAGGGGGGATCCAAGAGACGAACGGTCACGGGCAGACCCTGCATAGCCTCGAAGATACCCTCGAAGTCCTCGCGCTGCATAGGAAGCAGTTTGGAGAGAGCCACGCGGCGACCAGCCTCGTCGTCGGCCAAGATCATCTCGCGAACGGCCAAGATACGGTCGCCCTCGAAGAACATATGCTCGGTACGGCAGAGACCGATACCCTGTGCGCCGAAGCTTACTGCCTGACGTGCATCGCGGGGTGAGTCGGCATTGGTGCGAACTTTCAGACGAGCATATTTGGTGGTGAGCTCCATAAGTTTGCCGAAGTCACCGCTGAGCTCAGCCTCTTTGGTTGCCACCTGACCGAGGTAAACCTCGCCGGTCGAACCGTTGAGCGAAATCCAGTCGTGCTCTTTGATTACAAGGCCGTCGATCTCGATGGTGCGGGTCTTGTAGTCGATCTTGAGCTCACCTGCACCCGAAACGCAGCACTTACCCATACCACGAGCAACAACGGCTGCGTGAGAGGTCATACCACCACGTGCGGTGAGAATACCAGCTGCGTCGAGCATACCCTTCAGATCCTCGGGCGAAGTCTCGATACGAACCAAGATTGCCTTCACGCCGGTCTCGTTGAGATACTTCTCAGCGTCCTCTGCGAAGAACACTACGGGGCCGGTAGCAGCACCGGGGCTGGCGGGCAGACCCTTGGTGATAACCTTAGCGCTCTTGATGGCCTGTTTGTCGAATACGGGGTGGAGAAGCTCGTCGAGTTTCTCGGGCTCCTGACGCAGAACTGCGGTCTGCTCGTCGATGAGGCCCTCCTCGAGCATATCCATAGCGATTTTCACCATTGCGGCGCCGGTACGCTTACCGTTACGGGTCTGGAGCATCCAGAGTTTGCCGTCCTGGATGGTGAACTCCATATCCTGCATATCTTTGAAGTAGCTCTCCAAGTGGTCTTTGATGTCGCAGAGCTCCTTGTAAACCTCGGGCATAACCTCCTCGAGCGAGGGGAACTGTGCGGCGCGGGTAGCCTCGTCGATGTTCTGAGCTTTAGCCCAGCGGCGCGAACCCTCGAGGGTAATCTGCTGAGGAGTGCGGATACCTGCAACCACGTCCTCACCCTGTGCGTTCACGAGATACTCACCGTTGAAGATGTTCTCGCCGGTAGCAGCGTCACGCGAGAAGCAAACGCCGGTAGCGGAGTTGTCACCCATATTACCGAACACCATTGCCATAACGCTCACTGCGGTACCCCACTCCTGAGGAATGTTGTTGAGTTTGCGGTAGAGGATAGCCCTCTCGTTCATCCAGCTGCGGAATACGGCGCAGATTGCACCCCAGAGCTGCTCCCAAGGATCTACGGGGAAGTCCTTGCCGGTCTGCTCCTTCACGGCCTTCTTGAAGCGTACAACCAGCTCCTTGAAGTCCTCAGCGGTCAGGTCGGCGTCGTTCTTCACGCCTTTCTCCTCTTTAACCTCCTCGATGATAGCCTCGAAGGGGTCGATATCCTGTTTCGATGCGGGTTTCATCTCAAGAACCACATCGCCATACATCTGCACAAAGCGGCGGTAGGAGTCCCAAGCGAAACGGTCGTTGCCCGAGCGAGCAGCAACAGCCTCAACAGCCTTGTCGTTCATACCGAGGTTGAGGATGGTGTCCATCATACCGGGCATCGAAGCGCGAGCACCCGAGCGAACCGAGAGGAGCAGGGGCGATACCTCGCCGCCGAACTTCATACCGGTGGACTCCTCAATCATCTTGATAGCTGCCTCTACCTCTGCTTTGATAAGCTCGATAACTTTAGCCTCACCCTCTTTGTAGTACTCGGTACATACGTCGGTGGTGATGGTAAATCCGGGAGGCACGGGCATACCCAGCAGGTTCATCTCTGCGAGGTTGGCACCTTTACCGCCAAGCAACTCTCTCATCTTACCGTTACCCTCAGCTTTCCTATCGCCAAAGGTGTAAACTCTTTTTACGTTTGCCATAAGTAAAGTAATTGTTGTTAAAAATGATATTGTGTGTAAAAAACAAATTTGTCCGTTTGCCTACCAATAAGGGGCGTTTCCCTTATTATAGCCTACAAATATAATATTTATTTCCGAAACTCCAAAACACCATCTCCCGAATGGCTCATTTTCTGCTCCTTGTGGTGATTTTGGACGGATGGTGGGGCGTGTTCAAGGAGGGGCTGCAATAGTTGATTATGGCGGGAAAAATGTTCTATAGTTCCTGTGTGTGCAATTAATCGAGGAGTTTTTCGTTATATTTGAGCATTGATTTGAGGCACATTAGGATATTTTAATTCCTCAAAAAGGTCTCTGTCGGCACCCTTATGTTGAAAGTAAACATACGATAATACAACCCGACTATGAAATCACTCAATCTTCCACATCTCTCCACCGATTCGCTCGGCAATTCGCTCTTTGAGTGCGTCACTCTCGATGCCCAAGGCGGCCGAGGCAGTCACATTGGCGACCAACCCATTCTTGTTAAGGCGGGTGTGGTGTGCCTCTGTCTCAGGGGTGAAGGCACCTTTATGCTCAACGACTCCGAGCACCATCTCGAGCGAGGTGCAATGTTGACCATTCTCCCCAATACCATTATCCGCAATACGCGCTCTTCCGAAGATTTTCTCGGCTACATCGTGGCGGCAAACATCAAGTTTATGACCACCATAAAGATGAGCGAGATTGTGAAAAACTACGTCAATATCTCGGCCATCCCCGTTATCCATATCACTGACCAGCAGCTCAATAACCTCATTGAGATTGCCGAAGTGCTGCGGAGTAAGGGTAAGGATCTCGATCACCCATTCAGCAAGGAGATTAGTTTCCATCTTCTCTCTGTGCTCTGCTATGAAATCAGCGCACTCTATAGCACTCACGTTGCCGAGGAGGATTCGGCGAGTGGTGGCAATTCTCGTCAGGAAAACCTCTGTCGCGATTTTCTTGCCTTGGTGGAGGAGTTTTCCACTCATCATCGCGACATCGGATTCTATGCCGATAAGTTGTGTATTACTCCCAAATATCTCTCGGTGGTTGTGAAGAAGGTCACGGGGCGCTCTCCTGTGGATTGGGTGGATAGGAGCGTGATGCTCTATGCGCGCACGATGCTCACCTCTTCGGATATGACGGTGCAGCAGATTGCCGCCGAACTCAACTTCCCCAATCCCTCCTTCTTTGGTCAATATTTCAAGCGCCACGAGGGAGTGACTCCCAAGCATTTCAGGGACAAAAGCAAGGCCTAAGGGTGCGATTTGTGGATGTGAATTACGCCCCTAAATCGTGCATTAACAAAAAGGTTGGACCAATATTTGAGTCCAACCTTTCTATTTGTTTATTAGTGTGTTACGGAGGGGTGTGTTTGGCGGTGGATTAGGCTTGGTTTTTGAGCAACTCGAGGCGGAGCATATTGATGGCTGCCGAGGCTGCTCGCTCGATATTCACGGCCCTGACTTTGCCGTGGCACACAACCTTAGCAATGGTCTTTTCGGGGGTGGCTACGGCCATCCACACCGTGCCTACGGGCTTTTCGGGAGTTCCGCCCGTGGGGCCTGCAATGCCGGTGGTGGCAATGCCGTAGGTGGTGCCGCAGAGTCGTCTCACTCCCTCGGCCATCTCTCGGGCCACTTGCTCACTCACGGCTCCATAGGTCTCCAAATTGTGGCGGCTTACTCCGAGAACATTCTCCTTCACGCTGTTGTCGTAGCTCACCACTCCGCCCCAATAATACTCCGAGGCTCCGCTCATTGCGGTGAACTTGGCGCTGATGGTTCCTCCTGTGCAACTCTCTGCTGCCGAGAGTGTTTCGCCTCGTGCAATGAGCATCTTGGCAACGGCACTCTGCACCGTTTCCTCCTCCCAACCAACGAAGTGGTCACCCAAGAGGGGCATAAGTTTCTCGAATTCGCGCTCAATCTCGCTTTCTGCCACACCCTTCTCAACCTCGTAGGCCGATAGACGCAGACGCAACTGCGATGGTGAGGGAAGGTAGGCGAGTCGCAGGTGGGGGGGGAGTTGTTCTTCCCACTCGGCGATGTGTGCTGCCATCATACTCTCTGCCATACCAAACGTTATGGCAGTCTTGTGGACCACGGCTGCGAGCGAGAATCGACTGCGGATGCGGGGTATTACCTCCGACTCCATCAGTCCCTCCATCTCGAAGGGAACTCCGGGAAGGGATATGACGACGTGACCATCCCTCTCAAACCACATTCCGGGTGCGGTGCCTTTGAGGTTGGGCAGTACGGTGCAGCAGGCAGGCACGAGTGCTTGGCTTTGGTTGAGCTCGTTGAACTCGATTCCTCTTGCGGCCATCATTCTCTCCACTCGGCTGTAGGTCTCTTCATCGCGCACCAACTCGGAGTTGAAAAGCTCGGCGAGCACCTTTTTGGTGATGTCGTCTTTTGTGGGGCCGAGTCCGCCCGTAATGATGGTGATGTCACAGAGGGATAGTGAGTTGCCCACTGCGTCGAGAATCTCCTCGCGGCGGTCTCCAATGGAGTATTTGCGTCGGATGGTGACGCCTGCATCGCCGAGGAGTGTGGCTATGCGGGCCGAATTGGTGTCGACGATTTGACCGATGAGGATCTCGTCGCCAATGGTTATGATGTCTGCTTTCATAGTATTCGTGTGTTCAGCTTTGTGTGTGCGGTGCTCCGATTTTCAACCCTCTATTTATTTTGTGCGAGTGCGCGACAAGTGCGACCCGGGAATGCAGGGCCCTCGTAGACCATTGCGGAGTAGCACTGCACCAGACTTGCACCAGCATCGAGCAGTCGTTGGGCGTCTGCGGCGGACATCACGCCTCCTGTTGCGATGACGGGATAGCTGTAGTCCATACGAGAGCAGACGTAGCGAACCATCTCTTCAGTGCGGTCGATGAGTGGCGCACCGCCCATATTACACCCTGCCATACGTCCCTTGTTTCGTTCGGAGGCGACGTTGTTCCACTGCCTTGTGCAATCGCTAACCACCAGACCATCAAGGGGGGTGTCGACCAATATGGAGACCATATCGTCGATCTGCTTGTTGTCCCAATCGGGCGAGAGCTTGAGCAGAATGGGGCGGTAGTCGTTTTGGCCGCGTCGGAAGTCGAACATTGCCTCGAGAATCTCCTCCACGAGCTCTTTGTCTTGGGGGGTGTAGCTCTCGGGCGAGCCGATGATGGCGGATACGTTGATGGTGAAATACTCCACATATTGGTAGAGTGGGCGGAAGGTGCGGAGATACTCTTTGGTGGCATTCTCGCGTGCAAAGTGGCTGTTGGGGGCGATGTTGGCTCCCACAACTACGCGCTTGCCGTGGGCTCTGCGACGCAGGTGGTCGATGGCTTTCTCGATGCCGCAGTTGGGGTGGCCCATACGATGCAGAACGGCTTGGAGCCTCGGGATGCGGAACATTCGTGGACGGATGCCGCCTGGTTGTTCCTTGGGTGTGATGGTGCCAATTTCCACAAAGCCAAAGCCGAGAGCTCCGAGCTGACGGTAGAGACGTGCATCGCGGTCGAGACCTGCTGCTGCGCCAATGGGATTGCGAAATCTCACGCCGAAGACCTCTTTTTCCAGCGAGGGATGTCTATAGCCGTAGATGTGCGACAGGCACCATTCGCCGAATCGCGAGGAGCCGGCTATGCGTAGTGCCGCAAGGGCAAAGTTGCGTACCCTCTCCGCGGGGAAGAGGAATAGGAACGGGCGTACGATGGATTTGTAGAATGACATCTGCGTAGTGTGTGTTATCTTGCCCACTATTTTGCGTGGGTGATTTATCTTACAAATGTAGTCAAACATTCCCAATGTTGTACCGCACTCCCACATTTTCGCCGAAAAAACAGCTTGGGCGTGGTCGATATCGCTCGGGAATTAGTATATTTGCAGATTATGAAGATACTTGTAGACCAATTTGTGCCCTATGCGGTGGAGACTCTTTCTCCGCTGGCCGAAGCCATCAGCGTCGATGGACGCAATCTCACACCCGAGGATGTGCGCGATGCAGACGCGCTTATCGTTCGCACCCGAACTCGTTGCAATGCCCAGCTATTGGACGGAGCCGAGAGACTCCGATTTGTGGGCACTGCCACCATCGGCTATGACCATATCGACCAACCCTATCTTCGCTCTCGAGGAGTGAGATTTACGAGTGCGGCTGGTTGCAACTCGCGTGCAGTGCTTCAGTGGGTTGCAGCCTCGTTGGCCCACCTTGCGAAGGTGCAGGGATGGAGGCCCGAGGAGCGTACACTTGGCGTTTTTGGCGTTGGTCACGTCGGTTCGTTGGTGGTGGAGTATGCTCGCAGTTGGGGCTTCCGTGTGCTGTGTAGCGATCCTCCCAGGGAGCGCGCAGAGGGATTGGGCGAGAAGGATGGGTTTTTTGCACCCGAGGAGATTCTCCGACAGGCGGATATCGTGACCCTTCATACACCTCTTCTGCGCGAGGGCGAGTGCCCCACCTTCCATTTGGCCGACGATGAGTTCCTCTCGAGGCTCAAGGATGGTGCTGTGCTGCTCAATGCTTCGCGTGGTGAGGTGGCCGACACTGCGGCCCTGCTTCGCCATAAGGATAGGCTCACCTACTGCATCGACGTATGGGAAGGCGAGCCCGACAACATCAATTTGCAACTCTTGGATGCTGCACTGATTGCAACGCCTCACATTGCGGGCTATTCGGCTCAGGGTAAGGCCAATGCTTCGGCCATCGTTATTGATGTCCTTGCCGAGACGCTTGGCTTGGACGAGTTGAGAGGGTGGTATCCCGAGGGTGTACGTCGCTCGGAGCCGAGAACCATCTCTTGGGAGGAGATGTGTGGCGTGGTCGACGACTACTGCCATCTTGTGGAGGAGACAGAGAGAATGAAACGTAACCCCCACGACCTCGAGAATAGACGCAACACCTACCCCTTGAGGGAGGAGTTCTTCTAAACTGCGGCAATGCGGCCCGTGGTGTGGAGAACGTAAACACAAGGTAGAATACCGATGCAGAGAGATAAGACGACCAATATGACCAATATGACCATCTCGGAGGCGATGGCAAAGTGGTGGGGCTACAAAGAGTTCCGCCCCAACCAGCGTGAGGTGATGGAGCGAGTTATGGCGGGTGGTGACACCCTTGCTTTGATGCCTACGGGTGCGGGCAAGTCGTTGCTCTATCAGGTGCCCACGATGGCTCGTGAGGGACTCTGCATTGTGGTGACACCCTTGGTTGCGCTGATGAAAGACCAGGTGGACAACCTCCAACGCAGAGGTATCAAAGCCGTGGCGCTCCATAGCGGTCTCTCTTCGCGCAACATCGATATTATTCTCGACAACTGTGTCTATGGCGACGTGAAATTTCTCTATGTAGCCCCCGAACGACTCTCCAATGAGGTTTTTCGAGTGAGGGTGGCCAAGATGAAGGTGAGCCTTATTGCAGTCGACGAGGCACACTGCATCTCCCAATGGGGCTACGATTTTCGCCCCTCCTACCTGGAGATTAGTCAGTTGCGAGCCATACTTCCTGATGTGCCTATCCTGGCACTCACGGCCTCTGCTACGGACAAAGTGGCCAAGGATGTGATGCGCCTGCTCCGCTTCGACGAGGAGGTGGTGATGCGTAGCAGCTATGCACGCCCCAATCTCTCCTATGTGGTGCGTCGCTGCGATGATAAGAACGAACACTTGAGCCGTGTGCTCTCCAATGTGGAGGGTGCGGCCATCGTCTATGTGCGCTCCCGAGAGAGGAGTGCGAAGGTGTGTGAATGGCTCACCGAGAGAGGCTTCAGCGCACAATTCTACCACGCGGGCCTTCCCCACGAGGAGCGAGCAATCCGTCAGGATGAGTGGCAGAGGGGAACGAAAAGAATTATGGTCGCTACGAATGCTTTCGGTATGGGTATCGACAAGCAAGACGTGCGTGCCGTGGTCCACTACGATATGTGCTCGTCGCTGGAGGCCTACTATCAGGAGGCCGGACGTGCGGGGCGCGATGGCAAGAGAAGCTATGCGGTGTTGCTCATTGAGGGTGACGAGGAGAGGGTGGCCACACGACGTGTGGAGTGCGACTTTCCCCCGTTGGAGAGCGTCAAACGTGTCTACGATGAGATTTGTGCGCGGATGATGATTGCCTACGGAGAGGGCGGAGGTGTTGCCCGAGAGTTCAATGCCTATGAGTTTGCACGCGATATGGGAATGACGGTGGAGATGGTGCGTAACAGCATCAAACTCCTGGCCCAAAACGGATATATGACTCTCTCGGAGGAGCGAGAGAATAGGGCCCGACTGATGTTTTGCGTCTCCCGTGAGGACCTCTACGACTACCGCATCCGCAGTGGTCAGGCCGAGATGGTGCTGCTGGCTGTGTTGAGATTGTATGAGGGCGTGTTCTCCGACTTCAGGCCCATTGATGTACACCAGATTGCCAACTATTGCGGTTGCGATGTGGAGCGCGTGAGGGATGAACTCAAGACTCTCTGGCGTCAGCACATCATCCGCTATGTGCCCAGCAGTTTCTCGCCCATCCTCACGTTGCTCTGCGACCGAGTGCCCAAGAGAGACCTCTATATTGCTCCCGATAGCTACCTCTTCCGCCGCCAGTCGGCCGAGGAACGTATGGAGGCTATGATGAACTATGCGCTTCTGGAGGATGGTTGTCGCAGTAGCTACATCGAAGAGTATTTTGGCGAGACAAAAACACAACCTTGTGGAGTATGCGACAACTGCATCGCCAGACGCAAACGCGACGCAGCGGCCTCGTTGGGGGTGGTGGGTGAGAGAGCCGTAACCCCCGAGAGGGTGGTGGAAATCATTGCCGAGAGGGATGGAATTTCGCCTCGCGATCTGTGCAGGGAGTTTTGTGCCGATAGCTCGAGGGTGGCCGAAGTGGTCGAAGAGTTGATGGAAAGGGAGAAAATTTATACCGATAGAGGAGGAATTCTCCGGATAAAAAGATAATTTTGTGGCCGAAATATGAAGAGTACATTTCGACATAGCATAAGCCCCGATGAGATAAAGGATTTGCCTGTTGCGGGATTTGAGGGTAGGGTGGTGGTTGTTGACACCACCGAGAAACTCTTGGAAGCCTGCGAAGAGCTGGCTCGGGAGCCCATCATAGGATTCGACACGGAGACTCGACCATCGTTCAAGCAGGGAGTGAGCTACAATGTCTCGCTCATCCAACTATCCACGCCCACCACTTGCTACCTGATTCGACTTGGTGCGGTGCGTATGGAGCGTTGCCTGATGAAGATTCTCGAGAGTAAGAAGACCCTGAAAGTGGGGGTCGACGTGCAGGGCGACATCCGCAATCTCACGAAGATACGCCATTTCCGTGCGGGTGGATTTGTGGAACTCCAGAAGGAGGTTGAGGCCTTTGGCATTGAGGATAAGAGCCTGCGTAAGATGGCGGCCATAATCCTCGGCGTGGGGGTCTCCAAGGCACAGCGACTCAGCAATTGGGAGGCGCGCGAACTCACCCCCGCTCAGATACGCTATGCCGCCACGGATGCGTGGATTTGTCTCGAAATGTATGATAGACTTCAAGCGTCAAGATGATGAACAATAAAAAGATATTTCTCAAAAGTGGCAAGCAGGAGTCGCTCCTTCGCCACCACCCTTGGGTATTCTCGGGGGCTATTGCTCGTGTGAGCGCACAGATTCAGGAGGGTGAGATTGTGGACGTGTTCACCTCCTCGGGCGAGTTTATTGCTCGCGGTCATTCGCAGGTGGGCTCCATTGCTGTCCGCGTGTTGAGCTTCGAGCAGGAGACCATAGACCAACAGTGGTGGAATGGCCGCATTGGCTCTGCACTCGAAGTGCGTAGGGCACTCGGCTTGGTGGACAATCCCACTACCACCTGCTACCGACTCATCCACGGCGAGGGCGACAATTTGCCCGGTTTGGTGGTGGATATCTACGGCTCTACGGCTGTGGTGCAGTGCCATAGCGTGGGTATGTACCTCTCGCTGGAGAACATTGTGGAGGCGCTCAAGGCCAACTACGGCGAACAACTCAAGGCCATCTACAACAAGAGTAGCCAGACGCTTCCTTTCAAGGCCGACGTTGAGGCCGAGGATGGCTACTTAATGGGCCACGGCGAGGGCGAAGAGGTGGTTCTCGAGGGAGGCCATAAGTTTGCAGTCAATTGGGCCAAGGGCCAGAAGACGGGATTCTTCATCGATCAAAGGGCCAACCGCGACCTTGTTGCAACCTACGCCAAGGGCCGAAAACTGCTCAATACGTTCTGCTACACGGGCGGTTTCTCCATCTATGGCTTGGCAGGAGGAGCAAGGGAGGTGGTGAGCGTCGATAGCAGTGCCGTTGCCATTGAACTTGTGGACCGCAACGTGGAGCTCAACTTCCCCGAGGGTGCTTCGCATAAGAGTGTGGCTATGGATACGTTCGACTTCCTGCGCACGGTGGAGGATGGCGAGTATGATATGATGATTCTCGATCCTCCAGCTTTTGCCAAACACCACAAGGTGCTCGGTAATGCACTTCAGGGTTATAAGAGGCTCAATGCGAGGGCGATGGAGAAGATTGCCAAGGGCGGCATTCTCTTCACGTTCAGTTGTTCGCAGGCAGTGAGCAAGGAGCAGTTCCGCTTGGCGGTGTTCTCGGCGGCTGCCATTGCGGGCAGAAAGGTGAGGATTCTCCATCAGCTGACTCAGCCTACCGACCACCCCATCAATATCTACCACCCCGAGGGCGAGTATCTCAAGGGCCTTGTTCTCTATGTGGAGTAATGTCCCACAGAGTGGACGAAAGAATGAAGGGTTGCAACAATAAAAGTTGCAACCCTTTCTCTTTGTGGCACAGGTGTGAGTGGGGAGTCCCGATGGTGGGGTGTCAGAATCTCCAACCGGCCGAAATCTGGAGCATACCGGAGTAGACATCCTGAGTGGAGGGCGAGAGCGGAGTGAGTCCGTAGAGATAACGACCCTCGAGAACCATCCCAAACTCGAAATCGTAGGCCAAACCTGCCAGCATCTGGATGTTGAACTTGTTGAACATCCCTTTTGCGCTCACATCCTTGTCACCCACCTTGGCGTCGGAGTGGATGAGGAAGTCGAATGTTGCGCCCATCTGGAGGTTGAGGCCGTCGATGAGGTAGTACTTACCAAGCACGGGCATCGAGATGTAGTTGAGGGTCATCTTGGTGTCATTCTCGCCGTCGACTTTGAAACCTTGCATAGAGAAGAGGATGTCCGACTCGATGACGAACCAGTTGCAGGCGACGCTTTCGAAGAAGAGGCCTGCCGAGAAACCGGGCTTTAGTTCCGCATTGGAGAAGCCGTTGGCGGTGGCGAGGTTGAATCCCACCTTGGGTCCCCACGCCCAACCTTGTGCCGAGAGAGTGCCGAGCGATAGGAGTGCTGTGGCACAGAGGAGAAGAAGTTTTTTCATAGTGTTCTTTGTGTTTTTTTGTGTGTTTGTTATTGGTTACTTTGCGGGGCTGCCATTTGTGGTGGCGAACTCCTTTGTGCCCATTCATCGCAAATCCAATGCCAATTGCACACACTTTGCTCCCGTGTCCACCCAATAAAGTGCCGCAGAGGGAGACTATATTCTGCCGAAAAATGTATCTTTGCGGAACGAAATCGAGATAAATAAATAATTTGATATGGAAAAAGAGAAAACTTTCGAGGAGATTAAGCGCGAGCGTATGATGCTCACTCTGCGCCGAATGTGCTATTGGTTGTGTGCCATTGGATCGCTGTGGGTGTCGCCTGCGGTGGCGCTGTTTATGGGCATTGCCCTTGCACTTACCATTGGTGCTCCCTATGCCAAGAGCAATAAGAAGGTGTCGAAATATCTGCTTCAGGCGGCGGTCGTGGGTCTTGGATTCGGAATGAATCTCCACTCGTCGCTTGCTGCGGGCAGGGAGGGTATGATGTTCACGATTGTGTCGGTTGTGGGCGTGATGATTGTGGGCGTGGTGCTTGGCAGGGTGCTGAGGGTCAACCCCAAGAATGCCTACCTCATTTCGTCGGGTACGGCCATCTGTGGAGGCTCGGCCATTGCGGCTGTGGCTCCCATCATTGATGCCGACGACAACGACACGTCGCTGGCCTTGGCCACGATTTTCATCCTCAATGCGGTGGCGCTGTTCATCTTTCCTCCCATTGGCGAGGCTCTGGGGCTCACCCAACAGCAGTTTGGCACTTGGGCGGCCATTGCCATCCACGACACGAGCTCTGTGGTGGGCGCGGGTGCTGCCTATGGTGAGGAGGCTCTGCGTGTGGCCACGACCATCAAACTCACCCGTGCGCTGTGGATCTTCCCGCTGGCTTTTGTGTCGGTGCTGATTTTCCGCTCGCGGGGCAAACGAGTTGCCGTGCCTTGGTTCATTTTGTTCTTCGTTGTGGCTATGATTGCCAACACCTATTTGCCCATTCCCGAGGGGCTTACGAGTGGCATTGTCGTGGTGGCCAAGAAGGCGCTGAGTGTGACCTTGTTCCTCATTGGGTGTGGACTGTCGCTTGGTGCTATTCGGAAGGTGGGTGCGAGGCCTCTCATCCTTGGCGTTGTGCTGTGGGCAACGATTTCGGTTGTGAGCCTACTTGTGGTGCTGTAGTGCCGAGGTGGGTACGATAAGATAATGAGGGCTGAACCACAATCGGTTCAGCCCTCACTTTTTGTTGATGTAGAGTTGGCCTATTTAGAAATTGTAACCCTCAATACTATTTGCATAGCTAGTCCAATTCCAACCCTCTGCTGTTTTGTAGGCATCCACGCTCTCTGCAGGAACGTAAATCTTGCGACCGGAGGCGTTCAAATCGAATGCGGCCCAACCGAGAATATCGCGTATCTCAGCGGTTGGAGGTGTTGTGGGTTTGCAATATACATTTGCAAGGCTAAAGCATCCATAGAATGCTCGACAGCCAATCTTAGTTACGCCGTCGGGAATGTTGATGCTCTCAAGGCTCGTGCAACCTTCGAATGCTGAACCTCTAATCTCGGTTACACTGTCAGGAATGTTGATGTTCTTAAGGCTCGAGCAATAAAAGAAACCTCCAATAGAAGTTACACTATTGGGAATGTTGATGCTCTCAAGGCTCGTGCAATACTGGAATGCTGAACTGCCAATCTCAGTTACACTATTGGGAATGTTGATGCTCTTGAGGCTCGTGCAATGAACGAATGCAGAATTACCAATAGAAATTACACTGTCGGGAATGGTGATGCTTTTAAGATTCGAGCAATAAGAGAATGCAGAGTTGCCAATCTCAATTACGCTGTCGGGAATAGTGATGCTTTCAAGGCTCGAGCAAGCACTAAATAAAGAACTGCTAATCTTAGTTACACCCTCGCCAATGTTGATGCTCTTAAGGCTCGAGCAACCACGAAATGCTGAGTTGCCAATCTCAGTTACACTATCGGGAATGTTGATGCTTTCAAGGCTCGAGCAATTCCAGAATGCAGAGCCGTCAATCGTAGTTACGCTGTCGGGAATGTTGATGCTCACAAGGCTCGAGCAACCATCGAATGCGGCTTTGCTAATCTCAGTTACTCCATTGGGAATGTTGATGCTCTCAAGGCTCTTGCAACCATAGAATGCGTATTCACCAATAGAAATTACACCATCGGGAATGTTGATGCTCTTAAGGCTCTTGCAACCAAAGAATGCGTCAGCACCAATCTCAATTACTCTGTTGGGAATGGTGATGCTCTTAAGGTTCTTGCAACCATCGAATGCGGAGTTGCCAATCTTAGTTACTCTATCGGGAATGTTGATGCTCTCAAGGCTCGAGCAACCATTGAATGCTGACCAACCAATCTCAGTTACGCTATCGGGAATGGTTATGCTTATAAGGCTCGAGCAATCACGGAATGCGGAACCAATTATAGTAATACCTTTTGAGAAGGTGATAACACCACTACCGGTTAGCGAATCCCACTCGTTGGAAACAATGGTTGTTGTTGCATAGTCAAAGGCATTGCTCCTGGGAGTGATTTTTTCGGGTGCGGTGTACCAAATCTCGTTGGCCATAGGGGTGATGGTCAGATTACCCTCCCAAGTGTTGTCTACATCCACATCAAACTGCGAGCCGTTGGTGAGGAGCGCACCATAGACGTTGGTCTTGAAGTTGCGTGCAAGGGGAATGTTGTTGTAGGTATTGGTGATGGTCTTGGCTTTGGTGTTGTCCTTGGTGGTGACGGTGGCGTTGGCGAGGCTTTTCTCTGCGCCCACCAGAACATAGTTCATAGCCAAGTAGTTGTAGCCCGAGACGGGGAATTTGTAGTCGGTGGGAACGACCATCTCGTCGAGCGAGTAGGTGATGGCTGCGCTGCCCTCTACGGAGGTGTGGCCACTGGTACAATCGAGCACGTTGGGCACGTTGGTCAGGCTAACCTCGCTCCAGATTTTGTCGATGTCGAAGTTGGCTTTCTTGGCCTCCTCGAAGTCGGAGGTGCCGATGTTGAGCTGTGCAAAGGGGCGCTCAAGCACAACGCTGCGGCTGATGGATCCCTCCACGTTGTCGAGGGTGATGTAGCTGTAGAATGCATCGTAGGACTCCTTGTTGGCGGTGGGCGAGGCATTCATCTTCATCTTCTTACTGGTCCAGTCGATGGAGAAAGCACCGCTGTAGTCGTCGCTCACGGCCCAGAAGAGCACAGCATAGCTGTTGCCATCGATGAGGTCGAGGGTGAAGGTGGTGGGGGCATCTTTGCTGATGCGGAGTGCGTTGTCCAGCTCCGTTTTGGAAATCTTGGCCACGATGTTGCCACCCTCGGTCACATCGTAGACAGCATAGAGAAGTTTTTTCTCTGCGGCGCAGTCGCCGAAGAAGAGGTCCGCACGCGAAGTGAGCTCGGGAGTGGAGATCTCGAAAGTCACGCCAGTGGCGTTGCCCTTGATTCCCTCGTCAAGTTCATTCACGCACGAGGTTGCAAACAGCGCAGCGGCTGCCACAACCAACGAAATGAGAAATTTCTTCATACTTGATTTGAATTAGTTTGTATAGATGAATTGATTAGTTAGTTTGCGGGCACAAAAAAAGAGATACCGCATACCCATCAGTGAGTATTGCAGTACCTCCAGAAAATATACGACACAAGCGTTCGAGAGTAAAATCAGCTTCCTGATTTACCCCCCCCCATCACGCTAATGCGCTGATTATCAATGGTTTGGCTTGTGAAATATTTAGTCATATCATTTTGCGGCGCATCCATACGCCCATATATCGCTCAAAGATAGTCATTATTTTTCGAATAGCCATATAAATACCTATTTTTATTCCGCGTGGGCAAATGTTGTGTGGGCGGGCGGTGTAGATAGTGTGCAGGGTGTGCGGCAGGTGGAATGGGGGAGTTTGAAATGTTGGGCCGCAGTCGAATAAAACAAAAAGGCCGAAACTTTCGTTTCGGCCTCTCGATTGTGGGAGTTGACGGATTCGAACCGCCGACCCTCTGCTTGTAAGGCAGATGCTCTAAACCAGCTGAGCTAAACTCCCGAGTTTTGAAGAACTGCGTTTCATTTCTGAATTGCGATGCAAAGATAGGGCTAATTTTTATATCTGCAAATTTTTTCGGCAAAAAAATGCAACTTTTTTTCAACTTTTTTTCGTGCTTTTTGTTAATGTGTTGTCAATCAGTGTGGTAGGTGTAAAACTTTTTTTTGACTTTTTTAGGCCCACTTTTGCCTCAAGTTCCCTTTTGTGGTCGTGTGACCAGATTTGTGGTGGAAGAAAAATTCCTATCGACCCTGAAATTCTATGATGCGTTGGTCCAAAATCTCGCCTCTTTCCACGATCTTCGCACCCTTGAGCACCTCATTCTCCTTGCCCTCAATGAGCAAATCGACATATTTTGCCACCTCCTCGGCGAGGCTCACGCTCGTACTCCTATAAAATAATGCGGGTGTGTGGTCGACAACATAGTGGCGCACCCCCTCGCAGAAATAGCTCGGTTCCTCGATGGTGGTGGGAATGGAGGTCTCTATTGCACCGCCCCTGTCACAAGCGATGTCGACAATCATCGCTCCGCGTTTCATCCTGCCCAGGTCTTCTTTGTAGATGATGTGGTCTTTGCGACGAGTGTCCCAAAGAACGGCGTTTACCACCACGTCGTATTCGCCCAATTCGGCTCTCAACTTCTCCTCGTCGGCACGTCCGAAGACCTTGACCTCTGCGCCGAGCGCGTTGAGGGTCTTGATGGCTCCTCGTGCGGTGTTGCCTCTGCCAATCACAGCCACCTTGCACCCTTCGGGGAGGATGCCGTGGATCATAAAGGAGTGGGCAATGGCGGCTTCGCCTGCAATCTCATTGTTGCGGTGGAATGTGTGTACCCCGTTTTCGAACATATCCTCCCACGCATAGGCGGTGTGTCCACCCTCGATGAGGGCGTCGGCTATTTCGCGGTTACGCACGGCGTGGAGCCAACCAAAGAGGGTCTGATTGTGGAGTTGGGTGAGGTAGTCGCCGTCGCCAATCTTGGCGTCGCAGATGACCTCGCAGGTGAGCACCTGCTCGTGGGAGGCCACTCGTGCTCCGCGGGAGGTGTAGGCCTCATCGCCGTAGCCGAGCACTTGGCCATAGCCCTCTTCGATGACCACCATTTCGGGGTGTTGGAGGGACTCGAGGCTCTGGGGCAGCAGTGCGCGGCGGCGCTCATTCTCTTTGTGACTTATGGGGAAACCTATTGTTTTCATATCTCTATTGTGGGGTATGATGGGGGTTTGTTGCTACTTTAGGAGGTGGTCGAAGCGCTCCTTGAGGCCTCCATAGACTTGATGAAGCGAGATTGCCCAATTGTCGTTGGCCTCAATGAGGCAGGGGCCCTTGGGGGTGATGGCTATATCCCAACCAATGGCGGGGATGAAGTCGATTCTCTTGTGGAAACTCTTGCACATCTCAATGGCCTCACGATAGTGGGGGATGCGGAATCCGGCAAAGGGGATGCCTGTGTCGGGGTGGGTGGTTGTGCGGAGCCCAAAGGGAGGTTTGTAGTAGCCCTCCTCAAAGAGCACGCCATTCTCGTCTATACCCACACATACGCCTCCCTGCGACCAATTGTCCACCACGTTGCCGTTGGCTCCGATGCGGAGCAGGGAGTGGAAATACTCGATCGCTCCTGTGCGTCGGTTGCGGATGGTGACCAGGCGTATGGTGTTGATCGACTTGGGATAGAGTCGATTGAGCTCGGGGTGCTGCAATAGTCGGCTTTGGACTATGTGCTGGCTTGTGCGCGAGCCGACCATAGCGACTATCTCCTCCTGCGTGGCTGGTGCGTCATTTAGCGTGTAGCCATTCTCATCCCTGCCCAAGCAGAATATGCCCTCGCCACACTCGGCATCGAGGGGTTTGCAGAATATGGACTCCTCGCGCTCGAGCAGCGAGAAGACATCCTCGTGGCTTTCATCGTTGAGTCGAATGGTGCCACAGCCGGGGTCGATGTAGCCGAGGTCTCGCACGCAGGGGATGCCGAAGTGCTCACAGACGATGGCAAAGAGCTTTTTGTCGCGCAGGATGCAGATGTAGTTGAACGGATGCACGGGGCGGTTGTGGAGGTTGCGCCAATCCATAAACTCCTTGTAGGAGATTAGTCCCTTCTTCTTGAAACTTGCGCCCTTGACATCGAGTCCGTAGAGGTAGTAGTATGGGTCCACCTCGCCATATTTGAGGATGTGGACACATTGGTCTCCGAAGATGCGGGCTTTGCTCTTGTGGGGCTGCTCGGGGAAGTATGATATTGCGGGGATGCGTTCGCCCCCACAGACGTATCGCATCAGTAGTTTGATTCGACGGGTGAGGTGGCGTTTGACCCTCAGGTTTTTGTCCGACATAGTGTGCTTGGGCTTGTGGTTGTCTTGTGGTTTCTTCTGGGCTTGCAGAGTTGTGGCCTATATGGTCTTCTCTGCTGGGAGCTTTATGCGGCTGCCAAATAGTAGGTCGGTTTCGCGAAGGAGGTTGCTGTCACATCCACTGCGAGGGAAGAAGGTGAGCTCGCCGAAGTAGATGGCGCCATCGATGTTGTAGAGGTCCACTCGCAAATAGGGGATTCCCTCCGATAGTCGCGAGGCAATCTCAAACATCTTGTCCATATTCTTGGGCTTGGGTACGGTGAAACCCTCGGGAGCCTCTTTACCTCGCTTGTTGTAGCGCAGTAGGTTCCACGCCTTGTCGAAGAAGTAGAACTTGGTGTCACCCGAGGCGCGGTCGAAACAGAGCATCACGTCGGTTGCATCGCCGTTGTAGCAGGAGAACTTGTAGTCCTTGAGTTCGGTGCCACTCTCGTCGACCATATATTTCTCGGCAATGATGCGCGGGGAGATATCTTTGTAGGGCCACTCGCGGTATTTGAGATAGTAGCTGCGCGAGAGCGATGCTGTGAGCTTCTTGCGAGCTGCCTCTATGTCGAATGAGGTGCGGTCTGTGCAGATCACCACGCTTTTGCTGTCGTGGGTGGTTTTGAGCACGAACTGCTCTGGGAGGCAGGAGAAGTCGATATCTTCAAAGCGGTCCCAGATGCCGAGAGTGGGAATGATGTACTCCTCACCGATGATGGAGGCCACATACTCTTTGGCTGCGGCTTTGTCTACCATTGCGGTGTACTCGGGTCTGTGGTTGTAGACCTTGAGCCATTGGAGTTTCTCATTGAATGTGGTGGGGTTCTCGAGGTTGAGTGGGTAGCCCATATCACGGTAGAACATCATCTTCACATAGCTGGGATCCGCCACGGGGAAGTAGCGGTGGGAGCGCATACGCATCTTGTAGAGAAAGCGTTTTATGGTGTGGAGAATACCTTTTGCCATTGCAATGAGTGGTTGGTTGATGGGGAAATATCATACAAAGGTAGGTATATTTTGCGACACTCCAAAAAAATGGTTACCTTTGTATGTTGTTTAACCCGAAAGTTTGCAGAGACTTTCAACCTCATATTGAATATTATGATAGAAGTAGGAACACGACACACAAGTACAACTGTGGTGGATAGCACCAATGTAGCTTCCGCCGTAGGCTCGGGCGGCCTCGACGTATTTGCCACTCCCTCTATGGTGGCCCTGATGGAGCACGCAGCTATGACTGCCGTTGCACCTTTCCTTGCCGAGGGTGAAACCACCGTCGGAGGTCACATCGCCACATCCCACATTGCTCCCTCTCCCATTGGTGCTACCATCGAGGCTGAGGCTGTGGTTACTGCGGTGAGTGGCAAGAAGATAGAGTTCGATGTGGAGGCTCGATGCGATGGTGTCACTATCGGCAAGGGCACCCACTTGCGTTTTGTTGTGGATGGTGCAAAATTCCTTGCTCGTTTGGTGGCAAAATAGAGATTTATCCCACTCCTATGCCGACAACTCGCAAGCAACTCCTCGATAGGGTGGAGGGGGTAACAATCCCTCTCTACGGCTCGCGTGAGGGTAGGGCAGTGGCCGAAAGATTGTGCAACGACCTCTATGGGGTCAGCCGCTTTGGGGCTATGCTCGAACCCGATGCCGAGGTGGATGTCGAAGAGGCTGTGCTCACCTCCCAACTCTCTCGCCTTGGTGCGGGCGAACCTGTCCAATATGTTGTGGGCAGGCAGGAGTTCTATGGCCGAGAGTTTGCTGTGCGCCCCGGCATTCTCATTCCTCGCCCCGAAACGGAAGAGCTTGTGGCTCTGATTGTTGGCGAAAATAGGAAGGATTCTCCCGCCATCCTCGATGTGGGCACGGGTAGTGGTGCCATAGCCATATCGCTATCTGCCGAGATTCCATCCTCGAGGGTTTGGGCGTTGGATGTTTCACCTGTGGCAGTGGAGGTTGCTCGGGAAAATGCGGAGCACCTCGGAGTGTCGATTGAGGTGGGTCTGGGTGATATTTTCGAGTGGCAACCCAGGGCCGAGAGCCTCGATATTGTTGTCTCCAATCCTCCATATATTCCCGAGAGTGAGCGCGTGGAAATGGGAACGAATGTTGTCGACTACGAGCCCTCCTCGGCACTCTTTGTGCCCGATGCAGATCCTCTGATTTTTTATCGCCGCATTGCCGAAGTGGCTGCTGTGGCGCTCCGAAAGGGTGGCCACCTCTACTTTGAGATCCACGAAAAGTTGGCCGATGAGACGGCTAAACTTTTGATGGAGAAAGGATTCACCCAGGTGACTATCCACGAGGATATGAATTCCAAACCCCGAATGATAGGATGTATGAAGAGCGAGTAGGAGCAAAAGTGCCCAAGGCTAAGAGCCCCGAGCAAGCTCTTGCATCCCTGATGCGACAGTGTGCTCGGGCGGAAAAATGCAGTTTCGATGCGCTGCGTTCGATGCGCCGTTGGGGCCTATCCGACGAGGATGCAAGGGGCGTGTTGGCGCGTCTACATAGGGAGCGATTCATAGACGATGGTCGCTATGCGGCGGCCTTTGTGCGCGAGAAGGCTCGTCTTTCGGGATGGGGTGCACGAAAAATTGCTGCTGCCCTCCGTGCCAAGTCCATATCAGCAGAGGCTATTGAAGCGGCGCTCTTTCAACTTTCAGCCGCAGAGAGTGGAGAGAAACTCACACAGATACTAAGCAAAAAAGCCGCCAAAACCAAGACGGCGAGTGCTTATGAATTGAAAGTTAAGCTGATACGATTTGGCATTAGTCGCGGATTCGACCTCGAAGATGTGGTCCGCACTGCCGAACGATTGTGCCGCCAGAGCGATTAGCTCCCCCTACATTGGCGCATTAAAGCTCGAGGCTACCGAGGAATTTCGACAGCACGGTGGCGTAGATGTTCACATATTTAATTTCCCCCACCGAGTCGATGCTCTGAATCCCAACGGGAGTGAAGAGCATCATTTCGTCATAGTGCTCCACATCGTCTATGTGGAGTGGCTCTTCTATTACCCTCAATCCTGCAAGTTCGGCCACGCGAAACATCATATCTCTTTCGGTTGAGGGGCGAGCTCCTGCGCCGAGTGGCGTTGTGAGCAGTGCGCGCCCCCTCATCGCAAAGAGCGGATTGTCGCCCGAGGAGAGCAGGTGGCCTGCACGGTTGGCTCGGAGAGCTATGGTGTAGCCACGCGAGGCGGCGTAGTTGTCGGTATAGCGGGCGGCGGTGCGAGAAACGGCGGTGAGGTGTTTCTCGAAGGGAATCTCGTAGTTGGCAATGGTTGCGCGAGGACGTATGGTCTGCAGAGCAAGTCCCTCGTAGGGGGTGGTTGCCTCGTGGAGGATTAGTCGGTCGAGGGTGCCGCTTGCCGAGGGAATGAAGTAGAGATTCACCGTGTTGCCTCCCTCGGGATAGAGACCAAAATAGAGCAGGTTGCGAATCTCGACGGCAATCTCTTCCACGCCACATTGGGGGCGCGTGCCAAAGAGCACTTTGCACGACTCGGCTGCGTAGCGGAGTTTATCTTTCAGGGCCAAAGGCTTGTATCCAAATGTATTGATGGTTGTGTAGACCCAGTTGGCCCCCAAGAGTTTCGAGGGGTCCAACTCGGCCTCCTGCCAAGTGGTGAGCCTACCGTTGAGGGATATCCTGTTCACTGCCATAGTTTGCGGATTGACACTTCTTTTTGGGGGAGTGAGAGCCTCCCTAACACATCATTATCTTCATCAGCAGCTCGCGCAGCAGTTCGCCTTGGTCGGCACCTCCCGACTCAATTCCCTTACCCTTCATATCATATTCGCGGATGAGTCCGAGGATGATGAAAATCTTTTTGTTGGGATAGAGTTGTGCGGCTTGTTTGTAGCCACTCAACACAAAGGGGCTCACCTTGATGAGTGCGGCGAGCTCGCCATCGTTTGCGGGGGGCATACCTTTGACTCTGGTCTGCCAATCGCGATAGTTGATGGTGAAGAGCTTCTGGAAGTAGGCAAAGAGGGTCGAGGTGGTCACCACCAGGGGGTGGTTTTTCGGGTTGCGCGCAAAGTTGTCGGCAATCATCATTGCGCGAGCAAAATGCTTGTGTGCAACAGCCTCTATCAACTCGAAGTTGTTGAAATCCTTGCTGATGCCAATGTTTTGTTCGATGTGGTCGGCAGTGATAATCTTGGTACCCTGTGGCAGACGAGTGAATAGTTTGTCGAACTCACCCACAATCTTGGCCACATCCGTACCCACAAAGTCGGTCACCATCTTGAGAGCCTTCTCCTCGATGGCACAACCCTTGGTACTCTTCAGGTGGGTGGCAATCCAGGGTGCCAGCTCGTTGTCGTAGGGGCGTGGCGACTCGAACACAATGCCCTTTGCGAGGGAGTGTTTGTAGAGTGCCGAGCGTTTGTCGATGCTCTTACCCTTGCAGGCAATAATCAGAATGGTGGATGCAACGGGCGAGGCGGTGTAGATGGAGAGGTTGTCGATTTTGCGGAGCGATGCGGCGTCCTTGATTATGATTACCATCTTGCCACCCATCATCGGCACCTGACGCGCATAGTTGATGATGATGCCCTCGTCGGTGACATCCTTACCATAGATGACCAACTGATTGAAAGCCTTTTCGTGTTCCTCCAGAATGGAGTCTGCGAGCAGATCCGTCAGCTGGTCGATGAAATAGCCCTCCTCGCCCATAAGTAAGTATATGGGTGCAAATCGTTTTGCTTTTATGTCGGCCACGAGCCTCTCATATTGCGAGAAGGCGTCGCGGAAACGGATGCTCTTTGCCATAGGGGTGTGTGGGTTGGATTGTTCGCGGTTTGTCGGACTAATGATGGGTTAGAGGGTCTCTTTTGTCAGACGGAGCACATTCTCTGTCGAGGAGGTGATTTTGTGGCGATTGTCGATGCGACGACCCACCAACCACACGATTCTCTCGCCCGAGGTGAGAACAAATTGGCGCCTCTTCTCTGCCATCGAAACCTTGTTGTCGATCAAAAAGTCGCTCACCTTCTTCTCCTCCGTCATTCCGAGTGGGATGAAGCGGTCGCCCTCTCTCCATTTGCGCAGAACCAAGGGTTCGGAGAGGGTGTCGAGGTCGAGCAGAGCGATGTGCTCGGGGAGTCGGAGTGCGTCGACGGTGTCCACATCGAGCTTCTCGAGGTAGATGACCGACCCTCCGCAGTAGACTCTGTTGCGGGAGAGGTCTACCTCCACAGCGCAGTCATCCTCTTCCTCTATGCGTGTGATGACAATCCTGCCACGGTCTGTGTAGGCCACCCAATCTTTGGCATAGAAACGTCTGCCCGTAGTGCCCGATTTGAGCGCTTCGCAGAGCGAGTCGACCACATCACCTTTGAAGCCGTAGTTCTGACTCATCAACTCGTAGATGACAAAGTTGAGAGGGAATCCGGGGTCGATTTTCTCGGGGTGGATTATGTCCTCCCTGCCGGTGTGCTCCACCGAGTCGCGCGCAATCTTTTCGATGGCGTGGTTGATGAAGAGTTGTGTCTCGGTAAGTCGGTCTACATTGCTCGACATTATGGCCGTGAATTGGGGCACAATCTCTCGGAGTCGGGGTACGATGCCTATGCGGATTTTGTTGCGAAGATATTTGGTTGAGCGATTCGAGGAGTCCTCTCGGTAGGGGATTGAGTGGTGCTTGGCATACTCCTTAATCTCGTGGCGCGAAGCAAAGAGCAGGGGTCGTATCACCTTGCCATTGAGCACGCTGATGCCCGTGAGACCTTTGAGACCCGTGCCTCGGAGGAGGTTGATGAAGAAGGTCTCAATGCTGTCGTCGGCGTGGTGTGCCACGGCAATGGTGTCGTAGCCCTCGGAGGCACACAGCTCGTCGAACCAAGCGTAGCGCAATCTGCGTGCGGCCATCTGCACACTTTCGCCCGTGAGTGCCATCTCCCCCTTGGTGTCGAAACGGCGGTTGAAGTGCCTGATGCCGAGCTTCTTGGCTTGGAGTTCAACGAGCACTTCGTCCTCCTCGCTCTCGGTGCCGCGCAAGCAGAAATTGCAGTGTGCCACTGCCACATTGTAACCCGCCTCCACAAAGAGGTGCATCATCACCATCGAATCGACACCGCCACTGACGGTCAGGATTATTCGACTCTCCGGAGTGGCAAGTTTGTGCTCAACGATATATCTGCGAAACTTCTCTAAAAGTGTCATTTTACAACTCTAACTATAAGATGTTTACCTCGGGGCTAATTTCCACCCCAAATTTCTCATTAACCTCTCGGCATATTTGCTCGGCAAGGGCTGTGACCTCCTTGCCCGTGGCTCCGCCGAGATTGACCAAAACCAATGCCTGATGTGCGTGGACTGCTGCACGTCCCACTCTCCTGCCTTTCCATCCGAGATGGTCTATCATCCATCCGGTGGCAATCTTGAGATGCTCCCCACTTCCTGCGACAGGGTAGATGGGCATCTCGGGATAGAGCTCTTTGAGCCTCTCCACCTGGGGGCGTGGAAGTATGGGGTTTTTGAAGAAACTGCCTGCATTCCCGAGCACCTTTGGGTCGGGCAGTTTCGATGCACGAATGCGGATTACGGCCTCGCGTATCTTGGCCGGGGTGAGCTCGCCGCCAATGCTCTCCACCTCGGGGCGGAGTGTGCCGTAGTCGAGTCGTGGAGCAGGGATGGAGGAGAGTCGGTAGACTACGGCGGTGATGAGTGCCTTGCCGGAGAGAGCGTGCTTGAAGATGCTTTCGCGGTAGCCGAACTCACACTCCACCTGGGGGATGCTCTTTAGCTCGAGAGTCTCCAGGTCGAGATACTCCACTCGCTCAATAATGTCCTTGGCCTCAACTCCATAGGCGCCAATGTTCTGCACTGCCGAGGCTCCCACGCTGCTCGGTATGGCGGAGAGATTCTCTGCTCCCCAAAGTCCTTCGGCCGTACATCTCGCCACGACGTTGTCCCACACTTCACCGGCATTGGCTCGGATGAGAGTGTAGTGGTCGTTGCGGAAGATGGTCTCCATTCCGGTGGCGGTGGAGAGGAGGATGGTGCCCTTGTAATCCTCGGTGAAGAGGGTGTTGCAGCCGTGACCGAGGATGGTCCACTTCTCGCCATTGCGGAGGAAGTTGCCACCCTCACCCCGCAAGAAATCGGCCAATGCCTCTGCCGACGACCACTCTATGAGTCGGTTGGCTGTTGCGCTGGTGCCAAATGAGGTGAGCGACGAGAGCTCTTTATTTTCTGTAATCCGTATCATATCAACCTACAAAGGTAAGTATTTTTGCAGAAATTATCCTCTTTAGCCCCATAAAAGGTTTCCGAAGGTGAATTTTAGGAGAAAATCGCGCGTTGCATTTTGAAAATCGAACATTAAATCCTAACTTTGGCGGATTAATTTTTATAAAATTAAGGTGTCGGAAACTAACAACAATACCATAAATACCCTAAACTATCCCATTATGTTTACCAAAGATGACCTCCTTCAGATTGAAAACCACGGACTTAGCCGTGAAGCAGTAGAAAAACAAGTGGAGAATTTCCGCAAAGGTTTCCCCTTCCTGAAGATTATTCGCTCGGCCCGAGTGGGCGACGGCATTATTGCAGTGGACGAGGCTGCTGCCGATGCTTTGCGCGCCGACTACAGAGAGGCTCAAGGTAAACTCAAAATTGAGAAATTTGTTCCTGCAAGTGGCGCTGCAACTCGTATGTTCAAGGACCTCTTCTCCTATGTGGAGAGCGGCGAGATGAATCCCGTGGTGGAGAAACTTGCAGCCAATATGGATAAATTTGCCTTTGCCGAGAGTCTCGCAGAGAAGGTTGCTCCCGAGGCAACCCTCAAGGAGAAGGTGGAGGCTATTGTGGGTGCAGGACTCGAGTATGGCTCCAAGCCCAAAGGTCTTCTCCTCTTCCACAACTATGTGACCGGACCCCGCACTCCTTTCGAGGAGCATTTGGCCGAGGGTGCTATGTATGCCTCGAGCAACGGAGAGGTGAACATCCATTTCACCGTGTCGCCCGAGCACGTCGAGGGCTTCAGCACACTCTTCGAGAGCGTGAGGGAGCGCTACGAGAACCGCTATGAGGTGAAATACAACATCTCGATGTCGGTGCAGAAAAGTAGTACCGACACCATCGCCGTGAATGAGGATTGCACTCCTTTCCGTGAGGGAGATGGCTCTCTGCTCTTCCGCCCTGCAGGCCACGGTGCGCTCATTGAGAATCTCAATGACATCGACGCCGATGTTATCTTCATCAAGACTATCGACAACGTTGCTCCCGACCACCTGAAGGCCGACACCATCAAGTACAAAGAGGTGTTGGCAGGTCTGCTTGTCGCCACCCAGGCTCGTGTGTTCCACTTTGTGGAGCAGTTGGAGAAGGGTGAGGCCGACCTCGAGGAGGTGAAGAACTTTGTTGAGAAGGAGCTGTGCGTGGTGCTTCCCGAGAGCGTTAAGGCTCTTGAGGGCGAGGCTATGGCTGCGGCTCTGCTGAGGGTGCTCGACCGTCCTTTGAGGGTGTGCGGTATGGTGCGTAACGAGGGTGAGCCTGGTGGCGGTCCCTTCTGGGCAGAGGATTCGGAGGGCAAGGTGGCCCTTCAGATTGCCGAGTCGTCGCAGATTGCGCCCGAGCAGAAGGCCCTGATGGCTGAGGCTACCCACTTCAACCCCGTGGATCTTGTGTGCGCTACTCGCAACTATAAGGGAGAGAAATACGACTTCAGGAACTTCACCGACCCCGCAACCGGTTTCATTTCGAGCAAGTCGAAAAACGGACGCACACTCTTGGCTCAGGAGCTGCCCGGCTTGTGGAATGGCGCGATGTCGTCGTGGAATACCCTTTTTGTGGAGGTGCCCATCTCGACCTTCTCGCCCGTGAAGGTGGTTACTGACCTCTTGCGCCCCGAACACCAATAAAAATCGGCATTTATGATGCTTAATAAGTCCATGCGTACAACTTGTAGGTTGTTGCCGTTGCTGATGGTGGCGGTGATGCTCTCGGCGTGTGTCAATACGCTCGAACTTGCTGTGCCGAATAGTAGCGAGCGTGTGGGTGTGACCCACGAGGGCGCCGTGGCTAATGCTCGGGAGTTTTTCAATACTCATTTTGGCAGTTCCACACGCTCGGAGGAGCAACAACCCACCCCCGAGGCACCTTACGTGGTGGGCAACCTCGTTCCCGATTGGGAGAGTGGTGTAACGGTCGCAAACGAGGAGAAGTGCTATACCGACTTTGCAATGCAGAAGGACTATCACTACTTCTTGTTGCTCGGCGAGGAGGAATCGGAGCAGATGCAGGCGGTAGAGCTATACAGCCGTTTTGTGTCGGTGGAGGATATTGCAAATGGCATTACGAGCCAATATGTGGCGACCTACATTCCCGACGAAGAATACTTAAACTCTTATGGCGCGGTAGCTCAGGACTATGGCATAAATTGCGCTGAGTGGTACGAGTTTTCGGGCGTTGTGCTCTACACTCTGCCACACGGACACCACGTTGCCGCCTATCGCTACAAAGAGGGAGAACTTGTCGCAGAGTCGTTCCTTTACGACAGCGAACATACCACCGAGCAGAACATCGCCGACTTTATGGCAGTTACGGAAGGAATTAGGGTGAGTGTTGGAGAGTTGTCGGAGGGTACACGTTCCGATGTTCTTTATGGCGGCACCATTGAGGAGATAGTGATTGTATACGACACAGGATTCCCGATAATCATTATTGATAACACAGACATATGGGAAACGGGTAACCGCCTGATAGAGCCTTTTGACAACTTCCACATTGTCTTGGGTGGCGGTGGAGGCGGAACAACAACTACCGAGGAAGAAGATGAAGAAGACGAGGACTTTGAAAAAAAGTTGGTTGAAGACCTTTTTGACACATCGAACCTCTCAGACGACAAAGTAAAAGAAGTAGGCAAGATGCTTATGGAAATCATCCGCGATTGTATGGGGGATGAGTTGTATAGGCAATTGAAAACGATGTACAAGAAAAGTGGGGACATTCTTACAATTATCTATGATCCAAACAATACAGAGGATTCTATGATTGCATATGGAGATAGTTTTAACTCTAGTGATAAATTTGCACAAACGCTAACTATTAATCTATTTGATACGACGAGTGATGTTCTTTTGCATGAGTTGTTTCATGCATATCAGATTTTCTGTGCAAATACAGGTAAAGAATTTGGCATGGCAACGGCAAATTATGAGATAGAAGCACAGTTAGCAAAGTATTACTATGCATTTAGAAATAAGGAGCAAATAGCCGTTGAAGAGGCTAATAAATATTACTATACGAAAGGACATCCGTGGTTTGATGTTGCGGATTTATCTAAATATATATTATTTCAAAAAGAGGGTAAATCGATATATGATGCTAAAGAATATGCAAGACAATTTGCAATGGTTGCCACAAGGTATGTAAATAGTAAAGGCGATGTAAAATACACATACACCCCCCCTTCTAATGTTGAGGAAACAATTGAAAATTTAACAATATTAAGTAGAAAATGTCAATAATATGAAATGTCGTTTGTCGCTTGTGTTTTTATTTTGTGTTCAAGTAATTTCAGCACAAGATTACATGAACTACTTGGATTTGAGCATACCTCTACCGCCCGAGGTTTCGGTGTTTGAAACCATTGAGTTGGATGATTGTACATATATCCGTGAAACGGTAGATGAGGGAAGTGTATATTTGTATAAGGAAGGTAGTCATTCCCGCAAAGACGAGCCGACATATTTGAATGGTGAACAAGTACCTGATGAGGTATATTGGACAAAGGAAGGGCAGTTCTCCGTGCAACCAAATGCAAAGCAAGCACAACAAATGCTTTCGATTGTAGATGAAGCATTCATAATGGAGCAAGCCGATGTGTTGAGAGGAACTTTTATGTTCATTGAATTAAGGGTTTCATCCATTACTGGAGAATTAACCGATGTATATTTTAGTTTTGCCTCAGAAAGTCCTTATGCAAACATACCAATAGAGGTTTTTTGCAACATTGAGCGGAGAATGAAAAATGAACTACACTTTGAGATAACCGATTTCGGTAAAAGTTTAACATATAGTTCATTAGGCTGGGCTCACTGCCCAAAGGGCCGAGCAGAGGAGAGTGCGACTGAAACCGAGGAGGGTGCAGATGGTGGAACAACGAGTGGCAACAACAATAGTTTGCAGACCGACTTGGGCGGCGCTGTGACCGACCGAGGCACAACAAGCAGTGGCGGGCTTGCCACCCCAATCATCGGCGGATTGGTAACCCCGTAGAGAGCAAAAGAAATAAAGAAACAAGTGAAAAAACGATTAAACATATTACTTTTGTGCATCATTTGTAGTATAGGAGGTTGTTTCGCACGAACTCAGTGATAGTTGTGAGTTGTGATGATTATGGGGAAAACTAATCGTTATTTTGTACTCTGTTTGATTCTTGTATTCTCTTTGGAGGGATATGCGCAAGAAGAACAAGCCGACTTTTTTTATAGCGGTGCAAGTGTCAAAAGAGAAATTATGAGATGTGGAAATAGTGTTATGGTGTGCGATACGCTCGATAATGCTATGATTTGTATCTACAACCATAATAATCAGTATTGGGGTAAGGATCAACATTTTACCGACAATACGCAATTTACAAAAGAGATGTTATTGGGTAATACAAATTTTATCCTAGATACGCCTGGGCAAAGGCGTCATATGAAAACAATTGTAGATAATGCATTCTCGGAAGAAATGGTCACCCAATTAAATGGAGCGCTGTTTATGGTAACAGTGCATATCAATTCGTCAGATGGCACTGTTGCGGGGGTTGGCTTTACATTTGACAAAGGGGATGAATATGAAAATATACATATTGGGGTCTACAAGGAGATTGAAGATGAAATAAAAAACAATTTAGTTTTTGAATTAACCCCATTAGCACAAAAGCTTAATTTTAATCAACTATTCTGGCTACAATGCCCAAAAGGCATAGCAGAGGAGAGTGCGACTGAAACCGAGGAAGGTGCAGATGGTGGAACAACGAGTAGCAACAACAATAGTTTGCAGACCGACTTGGGCGGCGCTGTGACCGACCGAGGCACAACAAGCAGTGGCGGGCTTGCCACCCCAATCATCGGCGGATTGGTAACCCCGTAGACTACTCGGGTTACACGTCCACAGCCAAAGGTAGAAAGCCGCAGGCGCGGGCGCCCGAAAGATAGAGGACTTAGGCTGGTTAGACATTTGACACAGAAGAAAAAGACAACAACAAAAACAAAATTATAAAACAACAAAAACAAAACAATGGAAAACAAAAAATTACAGGAGCTGACCGAGAAACTCTATGCAGAGGGTCTCTCGAAGGGCCGCGAAGAGGCCGAGCGTATGGTAAGTGAGGCCGAGGCTAAAGCCGCTGCACTTGTTGCTGAGGCCGAGGCTAAGGCTGCGGTTATCGTTAAGGAGGCCGAGGCTAAAGCTGCCGAGATCAAGAAAAACAATGAGACCGAGGTGACTCTCGCAACCCGCCAGGTGGTGGCTGCACTCAAGGAGAACATCACCAATCTCGTGGTGGCAAAGACTACCGCACCCGCAGTACACGCCACTCTCCTCGACGTGGAGTTCGTGAAGGAGATGTTGCTCGGCGTTGCACGCGGCTGGAATGGCGAGGGTGTGACTCTCGAGGCTATCCTGCCCGCAGAGATGAAGGCTAAGTTCGACGCCGAGACCGAGGGCGCTGTGAAGGCTCTTCTGTCGGCAGGCGTTGAGGTGGGCTACTCGGAGAAGGTGAAAAGCGGTTTCAAGGTGGCACCCAAGGAGGGTGGCTACTACATCAGCTTCACCGAGGAGGACTTCAGTGCGCTGTTGGCCGAGTATATGAAGGAGAAAATCACCAAGATGCTCTACTAATTCGGCAGGGCTGAAATTCGACTGATTGAGTTATGGCACAAAACTATTACTGCCTTGTTGCAAGTCTGCGAGACTATTCGCTCGACGGCGACGCCAAGGGTTTCGATGCGAGGGAGGTGATCGATGAGATTGCCGAGGAACTCTCGCGCGAGGATGGCCGCGCCCTGAGGGGATGGATGCTCTTCCACGACATCTGCAATATGGTCAATATTCGTAGTGGCAGGGAGGGATTCTCCACCCTCGGCAACTTCTCACGCGAGGAGTTGGAGGCCGAGTTGGCACACCCTTCAATGCTGCCCCGCGAATTGGCAGAGGTGATTGAACTCTATGCCGAGGCCGAAAGTGGAGAGGTCGATGCAGACGACCAGAGGTTTGAGAGGGTGGACATCAGCCGTTCCTTCTCCTCTCAGCTCTATGCAGCCTACTATCGCTACTGCTCAAAGAGCCGTTGCCGCTTCCTGAGGGAGTGGAGCGAGGCCGACCGCAACTTGAGGAATATCACCGCCGCACTTACTGCAAGGGCAAAGGGACTCGCCGTGGCCGACTATATGGTGGGTGGAGGCGAGGTTGTTCAGCAGCTCTCGCGCTCTTCGGCTGCCGACTTCGGTCTGAAGGGTGAGTTTGGCTACATCGACGCACTCATCGGAGCCCTGGGCGAGAATGACAACCTGCTCGATAAGGAGCATCGTATGGATATGATACGTTGGTCTTTGTCGGATGAGCTCTCGACTTTCGACTACTTCAACATCGACTTCCTGCTGAGCTACATTGTTCGCTTGTCGCTCGTACACCGTTGGGCAAGGCTCGACGAGGAGCGAGGCAAGGCTATGTTCCGCAGGCTGGTAGAGTCGCTCGGAGCGTCGGACCGCATTGCCGATGCCGAGCGCCACTTCGCCGAGGAGTAGTCGGGGATGGCTCCACTGGAGAGAAGATAATTCAAAATCAAAAATAACGAAATATTACTGATGAAAACAACAGGAAAAGTTCAAGGTATTATCTCCAACATCGTGATTGTACGCACGGAGGGTGCTGTGTCGCAGAACGAAATCTGCTACATCACCATCGGTGACGTCAAGCTGATGGCAGAGGTAATTAAGGTTATTGGCAAGGATGCCTACGTTCAGGTGTTCGACTCGACTCGAGGCCTGAAGATTGGTGCCATCGTGGAGTTCGAGGGCCATATGCTCGAGGCTACACTCGCGCCCGGTATCATCTCGCGCAACTACGACGGTCTGCAGAACGACCTCGAGAGAATGGAGAGCCTCTTCATTGAGCGCGGTACTAAAACCGATCCCATCGACTACGAGAAACTCTGGGACTACAAACCTCTTGCAAAGGTGGGCGACGTGGTTACCGCAGGCGATTGGCTCGGTGAGGTGAAGGAGTTGTGGGTCGACCACAAAATTATGGTTCCCTTTGTTATGGAGGAGAGCTACACCGTTAAGTCGCTCACCGAGGCAGGACAGTACAACGTAAATAAAGTTGTTGCTGTACTGACCGACTCGAAGGGTGAGGACCACGAGGTGACTATGGTGCAGAAATGGCCCGTGAAGAAGGCTATCAAGGGCTACGTTTCGAAACCCCGCCCCAGCCGCATTATGGAGACTGGTGTGAGGGCTATCGACACCTTCAACCCCATTGCCGACGGCGGTACGGGCTTCATCCCTGGTCCCTTCGGTGCTGGTAAGACCGTGTTGCAGCACGCCATTTCGAAGCAGGCCGAGGCCGACCTTATTGTTATGGTAGCTTGTGGTGAGCGTGCAAATGAGGTTGTGGAGATCTTCGCAGAGTTCCCCCACCTCGACGACCCCCGCACAGGCCACAAACTTATGGAGCGTACCACCATCATTTGCAACACCTCCAATATGCCCGTTGCTGCTCGTGAGGCATCGGTCTACACCGGTATGACCATCGCTGAGTACTACCGTGCAATGGGCTTGAAGGTGCTTCTGTTGGCCGACTCCACCTCTCGTTGGGCACAGGCTCTGAGGGAGATGTCCAACCGTCTGGAGGAGCTTCCTGGTCAGGATGCATTCCCTATGGACCTCTCGTCGATTATCTCGTCGTTCTATGCGAGGGCAGGTTTGGTGCACCTCCGTGGTGGCGCAACCGGTTCGGTTACCTTCCTCGGTACCGTGTCGCCTGCGGGTGGTAACCTCAAGGAGCCCGTTACGGAGTCGACCAAGAAGGCGGCAAGGTGTTTCTATGCACTCTCGCAGCAGCGTGCAGACTCCAAACGCTATCCTGCAATCGACCCCCTCGACAGCTACTCCAAGTATCTCGAGTATCCCGAGATTGTGGAGTACCTCGATGGCCACATTGAGAATGGATGGGTGAAGAACGTTATGGAGGGCAAGACCCTCGTGCGTAGGGGTAAGGAGGCCGCCGAGCAGATCAATATTCTCGGTGACGACGGCGTGCCCGTTGAGTACCACGAGATGTTCTGGAAGAGCGAGCTTGTGGACTTTGTGATTCTCCAGCAGGACGCATTCGACGACATCGATGCCAACTGCCCCATCGAGCGCCAGAAATTTATGTTCGACTTCGTTATGGAGGTGTGCCGCAAGCAGTATGGCTTTGTGGAGTTTGAGGAGTGCTCGGCATTCTTCAAGAACCTCATCAACCTCTTCAAGCAGCTCAACTACACCGTTTGGCAGAGCGAGGAGTTTGCGAAGTATGAGTCCGAGATTAGGAGTATTGTTGCATCCAAATAAATGGAGGATAGCGAATTATGACTACAAAAGCATTCCAGAAAATCTATACAAAGATTGACAATATCACCAAGGCAACCGTGACCTTGCGCGCCACAGGCGTGGGCAATGACGAGCTTGCAACCGTTGGTGGCCACCTCGCTCAGGTGGTGAAAATTATGGGCGACCAGGTTACCCTTCAGGTATTTGAGGGTACGGAGGGTATCTCCACCGATGCAGAGGTGCTCTTTCACGGCGTACCTCCCACTTTGAAGGTGGGTGACGGCTTGGCAGGCCGCTTCTTCAACGCCTATGGTGAGCCCCTCGAAGGTGGCGCTCCCGTTGAGGGCGAGGAGAGGGAGATTGGTGGTCCCACCGTCAACCCCTTCCGTCGTCGCCAGCCTTCGGAGCTGATTGCCACAGGTATCGCGGGTATCGACCTTAATAATACTATTGTATCGGGCCAGAAGATTCCATTCTTTGCCGACCCCGACCAGCCCTACAACCAGGTTATGGCCAATGTGGCCCTGAGGGCAAAGGCCGACAAGATTATCTTGGGTGGTATGGGTATGACCAACGACGACTTCCTCTACTTCAAGAACTTGTTTGAGAACGCAGGTGTGCTCGATAGGATCGTGTGCTTCGTGAACACCACCGAGAATCCCCCCGTGGAGCGTCTGTTGGTGCCCGATATGGCGCTGACAGCTGCCGAGTATTTCGCTGCCGACAAGGGCGAGAAGGTGCTCGTGCTGCTCACCGATATGACCCTCTACGCCGATGCACTCGCCATCGTGTCGAACCGTATGGACCAGATTCCCTCGAAGGATTCGATGCCGGCTCGCTCTACTCGGATCTTGCAAAGATCTACGAGAAGGCTGTGCAGTTGCCATCGGGTGGTTCGATTACCATCATCGCTGTGACCACTCTTTCGGGTGGCGACATCACCCACGCAATTCCCGACAACACCGGTTACATCACCGAGGGTCAGTTGTTCCTCAGGAACGATACCGACACCGGTAAGGTGATTGTCGACCCCTTCCGTTCGCTGTCGCGTCTGAAACAGCTCGTTATTGGCAAGAAGACCCGCGAGGACCATCCTCAGGTTATGAATATGGCCGTGCGTCTCTACTCGGATGCAGCAGGTGCCAAGACCAAGCTGGAGAACGGTTTCGACCTCTCGGACTACGACGAGCGCGCACTCGCATTTGCAAAGGAGTACTCCGACAAGTTGCTCTCCATCGACGTGAACATCGACATCACCGAGATGCTCGACACGGCGTGGACCCTCTTTGCCAAGTACTTCAAGAAGAGCGAGGTGTCCATTAAGGCGGAGCTGGTGGAAAAATATTGGAAGTAGTTACGAAACTAACACCTGTTCCGACAAATTACGGGAAACAAAAACCATCCTAACGAATTGAATTAGATGGCAATTAAATTTCAATATAATAAGACATCGCTCGGCGAACTCGGCAAACAGCTCAAGATGCGTCAGAAGGCACTCCCTACCATCAAAAGTAAGGAGTCGGCCCTCAGGGTTGAGGTCTCCGCTGCCAAAGTGAAGGCAGAGGGATATCAGCAGCGTATGGATGAGTTGATGGCCAAGTATGACTATATGGCTGCCCTGTGGGGCGAGTTCGAGAGCGACCTTCTGGTGGTGAAGGATGTCGTGCTGGGAGTCAACAAGATTGCCGGCGTGAAGATTCCTGCGCTCAAGGAGGTCATCTTCGAGCAACGTCCCTACGACCTCTTCGCCTCGCCGGTGTGGTATGCCGACGGTGTTGAGGTGCTCAAGGATATTGCTCGTCTGGGTATTGAGTTCGAGGTCTTCCAGAGGCGTACGCAGCTGCTCGACCACGCACGCAAGAAGACCACCCAGAAGGTGAACCTCTATGAGAAGGTGCAAATCCCCGGCTATGAGGACGCAATCCGCAAGATCAAGCGTTTCCTCGAGGACGAGGAGAACCTCTCGAAGAGTGCCCAGAAGATTGTGAAGACCAAACACGAACAAAATCCCTCCGAAGAGTTATGATAGTAAGAATGAACAAATATACTCTTGTGCTCTACCATAAGGCACAGGAGGAGTTCCTCTCGAGGCTGCAGGAACTCGGCGTTGTCGATATCACAACGAGCGGTTGGGAACCCAACGAGCAAGAGCGCGAGGTGCTCGGAGAGATTGAGGCGCACAAGGCCGCATCCGAGGAGTTTGCCGCACTGAAGAAGAATCCTCTCTATCAGGGTGGCGAGCCATTTGAGTCGGGTGAGGTGGCCTATGAGAACTACAAGGTGGCTTCGGCACGCATCGAGTCGCTTGGTGCGCAGATTACCAAGGCTACCAAGGAGGCCGAGGAACTCTCTATGTGGGGCGATTTTGAGCCCGATGTGCTGGCAAAACTCGAAGCAGAGGGTATCATCTTGCACTTCTATTCCTGCTACTCCAATGAGTATCTGCAGGGCGTGAAGGAGTGGGGTGAGAACTATATGGTTGAGCCCATTGCCGAGCACAACGGCACGACCTACTTTGTGGTTGTAACCCGCAGGGAGGAGGCCGCACCTCAGATTGATGCACAGCCTATCCGTACACCTCAGCTGACCGCTGCCGATAAGCAGACCGAGATAGACGAGCTTAAAGGTGAACTCGCCAAGTGGCAGGCCGTTATGGCGCGTTGCGTGGCGAGCGACGAACTCATTGCCAACCACGCCAACGGACTCAAAGACGAACTCCAATTCAGTCAGGTGAGCCGTAGCGGCGAGGGTGAAGCAGAGGGTAAACTTATCGTTCTGCAGGGTTGGGCCCCCGAGGCTAATAGTGCAGAGGTGGATGCAATGCTCGATGGCGAGAGCGATGTGCTCTACGTCAAGGAGAAACCCACTATGGAGGACGACACCCCCGTTCAACTCAAAAATGGATGGTTCGCAAATCCATTTGAGTTCATCGGCGACTTCTATGCTGTGCCCAAGTATGGCACTATGGACCTCACGAAGTATTTTGCACCTTTCTATATGCTCTTCTTCGGCTTCTGTATTGGCGATGCGGGCTACGGTGCAACCTTCTTCCTCATCGGTCTGTTTATGTATCTCAAGAAGATGAAGGGTATGAAACTCATCTCCCAGCTGGTTATGTGGTTGGGTGCTGCTTCGGTGCTCTTCGGACTCTGCGTGGGTAATGTCTATGGTGTATCGTTGCGTACGTTGGGTGTGCCCGAGTGGTACCACAACGCACTGCAGACCATCAACGACCAACTCTTCTACATCGCACTCGGTTGTGGTATTGTGCAGATTATCTTCGCACTTGTGCTCAACGTCATCAACACCACCATTGCCTATGGGTTTAAGTACTCGTTTGGCACTCTCGGATGGCTTATCATCCTGGTGGACTGCTTGTTGGCATTCCTGCTGCCTATGGTGGGCGTGGAGGGCTTTGGCTTCTCGTCGCCTGTGTGCTTGGGTATCTTGGGCGTGGGCGCTGTACTTATGTTGCTGCTCAATAACCCCAATCGCAATCCCTTGGTGAACTTCGGTTCGGGCCTGTGGGACACCTACAACAACCTCACCGGCTTGTTGGGTGATGTGTTGAGCTATGTGCGTCTGTTTGCCATCAGCCTTTCGGGTGGTGCGCTGGCGGTTGTGTTCAACGACTTGGCTGGTAGCCTTGCACCCGATACCCCCGGTCTGCGACAGATTGTGATGTTCCTCATCCTCGCCTTTGGCCACGGCATCAACATCTTTATGTCGGCCATCGGTGCCTTCGTTCACCCTATGCGACTCACCTTCATTGAGTTCTACAAGAACGCAGGTTTCGAGGCCGCAACTCGCATCTACACTCCTTTTAGGAAACAAAAAACAAATTAAAAATCAATAAATTAACAAACTAAAAACTTTATTTTACAACTATGAACATTATTCTTGCTTACATCGGTGTTGTGCTTATGGTAGCACTCTCCGGTATTGGTAGTGCCTATGGTACTTCGATTGCTGCAAATGCAACTGTTGGCGCTATGAAAAAACGTATGAACTCGTTTGGTCAGTCGATGATTCTCTCGGCACTGCCCGCAACTCAGGGTCTCTATGGTTTTGCTGCGTTCTTCTTCGTGCAGAACTACCTCACTGCAGGCATCAGCCTTATGCAGGCAGCTGCCATCTTCGGCCTTGGTTTGACCGTAGGTTTTGTATGTTTGTTCTCGGCTATTCGTCAGGGCCAGATTTGTGCCAACGGTATTGCTGCTATCGGTGGTGGCTACGATGTAATGGGTAAGACCCTTCTTTTGGCCGTATTCCCCGAGCTCTATGCAATTATCACCGTGGCTGTTACCTTCCTTGTAACCGGCCTTATGGGTTCGCCCGTGTTGTAATCGGATAGAGACGATTTAGGGCCTGCCGATTGTAGTGGGCCTACAATAAGAAATCCCCGAAACCGCAGTTGGTTTCGGGGATTTCTTATGTGGGTCTGTTGCAGGGTCTTACTGCTTGTGGATGAGTTTCACACTGCGGCGGATGAAGGCGGTGAGATTCTCACCCTTGAGCATACCGTTGGAGAGAAGTGCAAGGTCCACGAGTTGCTTCACAAGCACGTTCTCGCGACCATTCTCGCGCAATAAGTCGGTGCGCTGTGTGCGGAGGTCGGTAGCTTTGCGATTGAGATCGTCGCGCTGCATTTTCTCCTCTGTGGAGAGCTCCTCATCTTTCTTGCCCTCGGTGAGTTTCTCGAGCGACGAAATCTGATTCTCAACGCTTTGAATCTTCTTGTCGATGGAGGCAATCTTCTCGCCACACGATTTCTCCACTTCGTCGAGAATCTCTGCCACGAGGGGGTGGTTGCCGTTGACGGCAATGTTGTAGCTGTCGGGCATCTGAGCATAGAATTGGCTCATTCCGCCGCCACTCACTTGCGCCATCTCCTTCATACGACGCATAAACTCGTCGCGAGTGATGGTGATGGGGTCCTCGTCGGACTCCATTGCCTCAAAGGAGATGGAGTAGTGAATCTTATCCTCGGTGGGGAGTTGGCTCTCAAATACGGGGCGCAACATCTCCTGCTGATTGGTGGTGAGGGCGAGTTTGAGTGTGGTCTCCTTCTCGATGAGTTTCTCGATGACGTTGGAGTCCACGCGCACGAAGCGGCTCTTTTCGTTCTTGCTCTCGAAGTAGCCGATGAAGTGTCCGTCCAGAGGACCATCCATCACCAAGACGTCGTAGCCTTTGGCCTTGGCTGCCTCCACAAAGTGGTGTTTGCCCTCAACGGAGTCGGTGTAGAGGTAGATGAGGTTGCCGTTTTTGTCGGTCTGATTGTCGGCAATGAGTGCTTTGTACTCCTCGGGGGTGAAGTACCTACCCTCGCTGTTTTTCAGCAGGGTGAATCCCTGTGCTTTCTCGGCAAACTTCTCGTCGGTGACGATGCCATACTCGATGAATATCCTCAGGTCGTCCCATTTGCTCTCGAAATCGGGCCTCATTGTGTTGAACAACTCCTGCAAACGATCGGCCACCTTGCGGGTGATGTAACCCGAGATTTTCTTGACATTGCTGTCGCTCTGGAGGTAGCTGCGCGACACATTCAGAGGAATATCGGGCGAGTCGATAACGCCGTGGAGCAGAGTGAGATACTCGGGCACAATTCCTTCCACCGAATCGGTGACATAGACCTGATTGCAATAGAGTTGGATGCGGTTTTTCTGCATCTCGAAGTTGTTGCGAATCTTGGGGAAGTAGAGAATGCCGGTGAGGTTGAAGGGATAGTCGATGTTGAGATGGATGCAGAAGAGAGGCTCCTCGGCGGTGGGGTAGAGCTCCGAGTAGAACTCTTTGTACTGTTGCTCGGTGATTTCGCTGGGTTTGCGAGTCCAAAGGGGAGTGGTGTCGTTGATGATGTAGTCGCGGTCGGTGTCGACATATTTGCCATCTTTCCACTCTTGGTGTTTGCCACACACGATCTCCACGGGGAGGAAGCGGCAGTATTTGCGGAGCATTTCGCGGATGCGGCCCTCGTCGGCAAACTCCAGCGAGTCCTCGGAGAGGTGCATAATGATGTCCGTACCTCGCTCACGCTTGGTGTCGCTCTCGGCGAGGGTGTATTCGGGGGTGCCGTTGCAGCTCCAGAGCATAGTGGGCTCCTCGGAATGGTAGCTTTGGGTGCGGATTTCCACCTTGTCGCTCACCATAAACGCCGAGTAGAATCCGAGTCCAAAATGGCCGATGATGGCTTGATTTTTATACTTGGCCATAAACTCCTCGGCCGACGAGAATGCAATCTGGTTGATGTAGCGGTCAACCTCCTCGGCACTCATACCCACGCCGTTGTCGGAAACGGTGATGGTTTTTGCCACGGGATCAACTGCCACACGCACCTTGAGCTCACCGAGCTCGCCGTCGTAGGCGCCACTTGTGGCAATCGTACGCATCTTTTGCGATGCATCCACTGCGTTGGCAACAATCTCGCGCAGGAAAATTTCGTGGTCCGAATAGAGGAATTTCTTGATTACGGGGAAGATGTTCTCCGTTGTAACTCCGATAGTTCCGTTTTTCATAGTGATATGTTTTTTAGAGTTTTCAGTTCTTTTCTTCGCCCTCTTATGGAGCAAACGGTGTGCCAAGCAGTGTGGACTGACAAATTGTCAGTCGCATCCGCAATGTGCCGCTATGGGATGGGCGTCGATTTTGGATTTTGAATTTTGCATTTTCGATTGTATCTTTGTGGGTTAATTGGGAAAATATCGAATAACAAAATTATATAGCACTATGAGTAATCTCAACCTTTCCGAACAGGAGATTCAGCGTAGGGCCTCGTTGCAGGCACTTCGCGACCTCGGCATCGACCCCTATCCCGCTGCACGCTATGATGTTACTGCCACCGCAGCACAGCTCGCAGCAGAGTATAACCCCGAGCTCGGCAACTTCGCCGACATCACCATTGCAGGCCGACTGATGAGCCGCCGCATTATGGGTAGCGCCTCGTTCTTCGAACTGCAGGACCACACAGGCCGCATTCAGGTCTACATCCGCCGCGACGATGTGTGCCCCGAGGGCGACACCACCCTCTACAACACCGTCTTCAAAAAACTGCTCGACATCGGTGATATCATTGGTGTGCGCGGTTTTGCATTCATCACCCAGACCGGTGAGCTCTCCGTACATTGCAAGGAGTTCACCATCCTCTCCAAGAGCATCCGCCCCCTGCCCATCGTGAAGGAGAAAGATGGTCAGGTGTTCGACGCCTTCACCGACCCCGAGCAGAGGTATCGCCAGAGGTATGTGGATCTCATTGTGAACCCCCACGTTAAGGATGTGTTCGTGAAGAGGGCCAAGATTATGAATACTATGAGGGAGTACTTCAACGAGGCAGGTTGCTTGGAGGTTGACACTCCCGTGCTTCAGCCCATCCCTGGTGGTGCTGCCGCACGTCCCTTCATCACCCACCACAACTCTCTCGATACCGACCTCTACCTGCGTATTGCCAATGAGCTCTATCTCAAGAGGCTCATCGTGGGCGGTTTCAACGGTGTCTATGAGTTCTCGCGCAACTTCCGCAACGAGGGTATGGACCGCACTCACAACCCCGAGTTCACCTGTATGGAGATCTATGTGCCCTACAAGGACTACTTCTGGATGATGGAGTTCACCGAGAATATGCTCGAGAAGGTGTGCCGTGCTGTGAATGGCACCGACAGCGTGAATATCGCCGGCAACGAGATCTCCTTCAAGGCCCCCTTCCGTCGTCTGTCGATGACCGAGGCAATCAAGGAGAAGACCGGCTACGACATCACCGGCCAGAGCGAGGAGCAGCTCAGGGAGGCTTGCAAGAGGCTTGGCGTGGAGATTGACGACACTATGGGTAAGGGTAAGCTCATCGACGCCATCTTCGGCACCTACTGCGAGGAGCACCTCATTCAGCCCACTTTCATCACCGACTATCCCATTGAGATGTCGCCCTTGTGCAAACGCCACCGTAGCAATCCCGACCTTACCGAGCGCTTCGAGCTCTTCGTGAATGGCAAGGAGCTCTGCAATGCCTACTCGGAGCTCAACGACCCCATCGATCAGTATGAGCGCTTCCAGGAGCAGTTGCGACTCTCGGAGAAGGGCGACGATGAGGCTATGTTCATCGATATGGACTTTGTGAGGGCACTCGAGTATGGTATGCCCACCTGCTCGGGTATGGGTATCGGCATCGACCGACTCACAATGTTTATGACGGGTCAGCAGACCATCCAGGATGTACTGCTCTTCCCCCAGATGAAACCCGAGAAGGGCACCCAGAAGGATTCGGATGAGAAATACTTGGCCAAGGGTATTCCCGCCGAGTGGATTCCCGTATTGCAGAAGATGAGCTTTGTGAAGGTGGAGATGCTCACCAAGCTCTCGGCAGGCAAGCTCTTCAACGACCTCTGCGGTTTCAATAAGAAGAATAAGCTGGGCCTGAAGAATCCCACGATGGACGAGGTTAAAGCGTGGGTGAGCGAGTAATTAAATTAGGATGATAGATTCACATTTTTTTTAGAATTTCAAGATAATGAGGAAAAAAATTGTAGCGGGTAACTGGAAGATGAACACCACTCCCGCAGAAGGTTTGGAGTTAGTTAAGAACGTAATTGCACAGAGCGCAGAGGTTTGCGAGTGCGTAAACTTCATCGTATGCCCTCCCTTCACCCACCTCTCGCAGGTGGCCGAGGCTGCCAAAGGTAGCCGCGTGGCTGTGGGCGCACAGAACTGTGCAGCAGAGGCAAAGGGTGCCTACACCGGTGAGGTGAGCGCCGCAATGATTGCTTCGCTTGGCGTGAAGTATGTAATCCTTGGCCACAGCGAGCGCAGGGAGTACTACGGTGAGACCAGCGCAACCCTCAATAAGAAGATGGAGCAGGCCTATGCCAATGGTCTCATCCCCATCTACTGCGTTGGTGAGCGCCTGGAGGAGCGCGAGGCAGAGCGCCACTTCGAGGTTGTGAAGGCTCAGATTGAGGAGGTTGTATTCAACCTCACCGCCGAGCAGTTTGCCGAGTTGGTTATTGCCTACGAGCCCGTGTGGGCTATCGGTACCGGCAAGACCGCCACTGCAGAGCAGGCCGAGGAGATCCACGCCTACATCCGCAGCGTGCTGGCCGAGAAGTTCGGTGAGGCTGCTGCTAACACCCCCATTCTCTATGGTGGTAGCTGCAAGCCCAGCAACGCACAGGAGATTTTTGCCAAGGAGAACGTTGATGGCGGCCTGATTGGTGGCGCAGCTCTCAAGGCAGAGGACTTCATTGGCATCGGTAAGGGCTTCTAATGGGTCCGGATCATCCGGTCTATGATAAGCGCAGGCTCACGGGCCTGCGCTATTTTTTTGAGGGTGGCTGGCCTGAGTTTCAACCAGTGGAGACAAATCGTCATATTACTCTCTTGTGCTTATGCACCTCGATGATGCTCCATATTCGCAGGTGGAGTTTTGGGGATAAAATTTCTATATTTGGATTTTAGGCCCTATCTTTGCGTCCCGAAAAAGAAAGGTTAGTTAGGAAGATATGAAAACAATCAAAGATATATTCGTAATCGGCAAGGGACCCTCGAGTAGCCACACAATGGGTCCCAAGAAGGCTGCCGTGCAGTTCCGCACCGACCATCCGCGTGCCGCAGCCTATCGCATCACACTCTATGGCTCACTCGCCGCAACAGGCAAAGGCCACCTTACGGATGTGGCCATTCTCGAGACTTTCGAGGGATTTGCACCCGCAGAAATCGTTTGGAAACCCCAAGAGTTTCTCCCTTTCCACCCCAATGCGATGAAGTTTGAGGCTCTGGATGATGAGGGTAATACCACCGAGTCGGAGATTGTCTACAGCACAGGTGGTGGTACCATTGTCTACGATGGCAGGAAGGATGACCCACACGCGGACATCTACCCGCTGACCACTTTGAGCGATATTATGGAGTGGTGCAACCAGACGGGCAAGAGCTATTGGGAGTATGTTTTCGAGTATGAGGAGAATGATATCACCGACTACCTCCTGGAGGTGTGGAATCATATGCGTGCAGCCGTACGCAATGGTCTCCGCAACGAGGGAGTCCTCCCCGGGCCTCTCAATCTCCGACGCAAGGCTGCCAGCTATTTTGTGCGCTCGAGAGGCTACAAGGACAATCTCCGCACTCGCGGTCTGCTCTTTGCCTATGCACTTGCAGTGAGCGAGGAGAACGCATCGGGTGGCATTGTGGTTACGGCCCCAACGTGTGGTTCGAGTGGCGTTGTCCCCTCGGTGCTCTACCATCTCCAGCAGGAGTATGAGTTCAGCGATATGCAGATTGTGCGTGCGCTGGCCACAGCTGGTCTGTTGGGTACCATCGTGAAGGCAAATGCCTCCATTTCGGGTGCCGAGGTGGGTTGTCAGGGTGAGGTTGGCGTGGCGTGTGCAATGGCTGCAGCCGCAGCGAGTCAGCTTATGGGCGGTTCGCCGAGGCAGATTGAGTATGCCGCCGAGCTGGCACTCGAGCACCACCTCGGAATGACCTGCGACCCTATGTGTGGCCTTGTGCAGATTCCCTGCATTGAGCGTAATGCGATTGCTGCAGCACGAGCCATCGACTCCCAGATATATGCCTGCTACACCGATGGTGTCCACCGCGTTCCCTTCGATGGTGTTGTGGAGGTGATGAAACACACGGGCCACGACATCCCCTCGCTCTATAAGGAGACATCCGAGGGAGGCTTGAGCAAACTGACCATATAGAAGAATAAGATAAAGATGCAAAAAGCGGAGCTTTTTGCATCTTTATTATAAATAGAGGTATCTCAATCGATGATTCCGACACTACACAACTTGCCGCGTAGGGTATACCCAATCTTTTCATAACAAGCGTTGGAAGCCAGTGAATCCGCGTTGGTGCAGAGTATAGGTACATATCCCATCTCTGCCACCTTTCGTGTCACCTGATATACCAGATTCTGCGCGTAATGCCTCCTTCGTTCGTCTGGGAAAGTATATACACTGCTGATGACAGCGTGTGTGTCGTTGGGTTTGTAGGAGCAACAGGCAACCGTCTTCCCATTGTTGTTTTTCCAAAAGAAGAAACCTTTGCCCGCGATATGATCTCTCGCTTTTTCCCTACAATGTTCATAGGGTGGAGCCTCCTCCCCAACTTCCGTATAGAAATAGGGGATAATGGCTGCAGCTTCTTCCTCGTCAACCGTGGTGCAACAGTGTATTCTGCCCTCTGCAATGGTTGCTGGCGCAATGGACGAGGGACAATCGTACACAAATAATTTCATCACTATCCCTGCGTCCACTCCCTCGGCAGCAGCCTTCTGAACAAAATACTCTGCCAATTCATTTTTCAGATTGTATCGATATCCCTTACCGAGAGGACAAAGATTGCAGACCAATTCCCAAGCGTTATTTTTCACTTCTTCAGCCGCATTATCTGGCGTCCAAATCCAAACAGGATAGGGTGACTCCGAATGACATAGTATCAGATTTTCGTGGTTGCTCCGAATCAACTCACATTCTCCTTTCAAGATTCGCGTGAGAACTTCAAAGGTGTAGTGATCTTGGCTGAGCAGTAGAAAATCGTGCTCATTTACAAATGAGTCCATCAATAGCTTCTTTCTTCTAATAGACCTGAGGCTGTTCGAAGGAGGTCCAGTCACCCACAATCTGATACTGACCGCCACCGGCAGTCACACCCTCGAGCCTAAAGGCATAGTAGGGTTTCACACGCCCCTCGTCGCTGGCGTCGGCGGTGTCGTCGAAGCGCTTGATGCCGATGCGGCCACCGTCGAGTTTGAGGTCGTAGATGTTGGCATAGAGATCGGTCACGGAGCCTGTTGTGATGTCGTGGTAGACATAGTCGCCGCCAATCTCCGCAAGGCTCTCGGCCTGAATCTTCACGATCATGGAGGTGTACATGCCGTAGAAGTTGAGTGTGTGGCGGTTGCCTTGGTTTATAATCTCCACATAGAAGGTGGAAATCTCGAGTTTGGGTAGGCCGGGTTCAACCTCCAGCCCCATAGGACCGTCGTAGGTGGCTTTGAGCAGATACTCTTTCTGGTCGCTGTGCGATTTCAGTTTCAGAGCGATGGTGATGGAGTAGTTGTCGGTGGGGTTGTCACTCTCCATATCGGTGCTTACCTGCACATAGCTGTCGAGGCCTGCAAGAACTGCGTAGGGAAGACCGTTGGCGTCCTGATAGAACGAGCTTGTGGACAACCAACTATTGCCCATAGCCATCTGTTGTGCTTCGCCGGCCGAAGCAAATGTGGGATAAAAACCACTGCAGAGGAAATTTTGCTCCGGGTTGGAATAGATGTTCAAGTCGAGCATTGAGCCGTCGTCGGCCAAGAGCTGAATCTCATACCAGCCGGGGTTGCCTTCAATAGTATAAACAGCCTTTACCGATGTGAACTTGAGGTTGATTTCCGAGTTGTTGTCTCCACCTGTGGAGGTGCCTACGATGTTGATGTTGCCGTCGTAGTGGAGTGTAACGGTGTTGTTGTCCACGAGTGTAAATTCGCCATTCAGGCGCACCTTGCCCTCGCCATAGAGTTCTACGTTGAGCGAGCCGCTCGATACGGTGAGGGTGGCTCCATTGGCCACGAGAGTGATGGTGCCAAGGTCAATCTCACCTGCGGCGCCGTCGCCGATGGTATAGGTGGCGGTGGGGATTGCACCGTTGGTGCCCGACTCGGTGAAGAGTTCAAAGGTGAAGTAGAGCATTCCAGCCTCATCGGAGAGTGCGAAAGAGTAGCTATCTCGAGATGTGAGACCTGTGAAGGTCACGTTGCAGTAGTCGGGAGTGGGGAGCTCCGAGGATGTGTAGGTGGGCTCCAGAGTGTACATCTCCACACACTCCGAGAGCACCTTCTCGCTACCTTTCATCGCAGCCGCATAGACATAGTATTTGGTTGCGGCCTCGCGGTAGTCCATTGTCACAACTGCGGAGGTGTTGGCCTCGGCGATATTGGCGGCCTGCAACACAAAGTCGGCGTCGATGGTTACGTAGGGGAGTGTGAACTCATCCACAGCCACGTAGTGTACCTCATCGGCATTGGTGCTGGTGATGATGAAGGTGAGAGAGGTTTCGGTGGCATCCACGGCTTCCACGCTCACTGTGGGTTTATTCGATTCGGGTTTAGGGTCAGGCTCGGGCTCGGGCTCGGGCTCCTCTGTTGCGAGTGTGGCCATTTGTGTCTCGGCAAGTTCCGAAAGCACATCGCCATTAGCAGCCACAGCGTAGATATTATAGGTGGTTCCGGCCTCGAGTTCCTCTACGGTAATCGAAGTGGTGCCCACAGCAGCATCGAAGCCATTGTTGAACACGCCCGCTGCGGTGTAGACATCTGTGGTGCAGAAATACCTGACTTTGTCGGCATCCTTGCTGGTGATGGTAAAAGATAGGGTGGTCTCGGTAGCCTCACCAGCCTCAATGGATACGGTGGGCTTGGCCGCCTCCACTTCGGGTTCCTTGCACGAGGATAAGTTCACTCCAATAGCGACGATGGCCATTACGGAGAGGATTCTGAAAAGATGTTTCATAAATAATTTTATTTGGGTTGATATATGTCTTTACATCCGCAAATATACTCACTTTGTTACAAAACATTGTAACATCCGGTGTAAAATAAACGGAGAGCCGCACAAAATTGTGCAGCTCTCCGCTCTATTTATCTCTGGCTAATCTCTTATTTGATGCCAATTTTTTTCTTGATGGTTTTGGGAAGGGCATCTTTGTGAACGATGATGTTCATAGTTTTGTAGCGAGCAAAAGCCTTCGAAGCATACCAGATACCTTTATATTTGCCGCTCTCACCCCACGAGTTCTTCACCATATAGTACTCGGTGCCATCCTGATCAACAGCCTTACCGTAGATGAGCATACCGTGGTCGTCAGTGGTCTCCCAGTTGTCGTAGGCCTGCTGGCGCTGCTCCTGGGTGCACCAAATCTGGGGCTGGGGTTTGGTGGTGAGTTTCTTCTCGGCGGGCGAGAGTTTCAACCAGCGAGCCATATCCGAGCCGCTGAGCTCCTGTGCTTTCTCAACGTCGGGCATAACGGCAATACCGTCGCGGGTGAAGCCCTGCTCGCTTACGTCGCTACCCCAAGCGATGGTGTAGCCATTCTCGATTGCGTTGTCGAACACCTCCATAAGCTCGTCGATGGGGAGGTTGTAGCTCTGTGCCCAGCGCCAGTTGTCCTGAATCTCCAGAACGAACGACTCGTAGAAGGGGTGGTGGGTGTAGCTGGTGAGCGAAACATAGTCGTCGGCATTCAGGCCAAGCGACTCATAGAACGACTTGGGAGTGTACTCCTTGCCGTTGTACTCAAATTTCTCGGGGCGAACGCCAAGGTAGATGTCGTGAACAGCAGCGATGGCTTTCTTCCAGAGGGGCTGACCGTTGGGGTCGAGCTGGAGGCTGCGGTGGTTGCCTTTAGCGATGGCTGCAACAACAGCGTCGCTCACTGCCGAGAGCTCATTGTGGTTGCTGAGGGTCTCGCCATACATAACGCCGGGGCGCATCTCCTCCTCGGGAACGAGGCCGAAGTGCTCCATACCGTAGATTACATCGTAGAACGAGCCACCCTGTGCAAACGAAACGTCACCGTGGGTGCGTACGGCCTTGTCGGCGCGGTCGAGATAGGTGTTGTGTACGAGGTACATCTCCGAGAAGTCATACTCGCCTTTGCCCATACGGAGCAACTCTGCCTCGATGAACGAGAGGGCCGAGTAGCACCAGCAGGTACCTGCGCGGTTCTGGTTTTTGATGCTGGTGATGGGGTTCTCCTTCACAACGGTGAACTGGAAACCATCCTCCTGTGCAGGAGCGTTCTCCTGTGCATTGGCGCCAACAACAGCTGCCAAAGCACACATTGCAATGATAAGTTTTTTCATCTTTTTGATTGGTTGTGTAATTGGTTGTTTGGTTATTGATTTGTTTGCAGTTTTGGACCTATTCTGTGACCTTGCAACACTCGAAGCCGATGTTCATACCGTCGTAGCCCTTGACGAGGGCGCCTATGGCTACGAGGGTGCTGTTGTTCGACTTGGTACTCACGGTCTTGATAAGTTCAAGGAGTTTGTCGGCAGGGAAAAGGATGTTGATGTTCTCGCCATTTTCGGTCATACGGATGGCAAACTCCCTGCCGCCTATGCCGAGGTGGACTTTCTCATTCTCCTTGTCGTACTTCCAACTGCCCTCCACGGTTTTACCTGCGAGGGTGGTGGTTGCCTTGCCGTCCTCTTTGAAGGTGAAGCGGAAGGCTCCGGCCTTAATGCCCACTTTTGCGAGCAGGGGGGCAATCTTATCCTCTGCGGTTTCGGCTGCCACCTTACCACCTGCATTGGTGATAGCGTCGGCACTCTCAAACTCCACGGCAACATCGACGTAGCTCCACGTTCCGGGAATCTCAAGCTCGGGCACAGCAATGCCGAGCAACTCTTGGAGTTCGTCGGGTACATACTCATCCACAACGTCACCTGCAACCTCTTTGGCCGCCTCCTTAACTTTTCCGAAGAGGGAGCCGAGGTCCAACTGTGCGTGTGCCGAGCAGACTGTTGCTATGGTCAGTGAGAGAAGTACTATCAAGCGTTTCATATCTCCTTATTAATGGGTTGCCGCTACTTGTCCGGAACACTATTTTGCCCAGAGTTTCACAAGGTTGACGATGGTCTGCACCTCGCGATACATACTGTCGAGCGAAACGTACTCAAACTTGCCGTGGAAGTTCATACCTCCCGTAAACAAGTTGGGGCAGGGGAGACCCATATAGGAGAGTCGGCTGCCGTCGGTGCCGCCACGAATGGGCTTCACGATGGGTTTCACGCCGGCCTCTTCCATAGCCTCCATAGCTTTCTCGATAATCTCGGGGTGGGGTTCCACCATCTCGCGCATATTATAATATTGGTCTTTGAGCAGCAGATGTACATACTCGCCGCCGTGTTTGGCATTGACATAGGCTACAGCTTTCTCAATGAGGCTCTTTTTCTCCTCAAATTTTGCTCTGTCGTGGTCGCGGATGATGTAGCTCATCTCGGCCTGCTCAACCTCGCCTTTGATACCCACAAGGTGGAAGAAACCCTCGTAGCCCTCGGTGTGCTCGGGGCGCATTACTGCGGGCAGGAGCGAGTTTACCTCCATTGCGAGCTGAATGGCATTGACCATCTTGCCCTTTGCCGAGCCGGGGTGGATGTTGCGGCCGTCGATGGTGAGCTTGGCGCTGGCGGCGTTGAAGTTCTCATACTCCAACTCGCCCTCCATACCGCCGTCGACGGTGTAGGCAAACTTGGCACCAAAGGCCTCCACATTGAAGTAGTCCACGCCGCGACCAATCTCCTCGTCGGGGGTGAAGCCTACGCGAATCTTGCCGTGTTTCACCTCGGGGTGCTTGATGAGATACTCGGCTGCGGTCATAATCTCTGCCACACCGGCCTTGTCATCAGCTCCGAGAAGGGTGGTACCATCGGTGGTAATGAGAGTGTGTCCCTCGAAGAATTTGAGCTCGGGGAAGTCCAACACTTTCATTGTAACATCCTCATTGAGAGCGATGTCCTCGCCATTGTAGTTGTGGATAATCTGGGGCCTAATGGCAGCACCGCTCATATCGGGCGAGGTGTCCACGTGGGAGAGGAAGCCGATCACGGGGCAGTGCTCATATCCCTCGGAGGCTTCGATGGAGCCCATAACGTAGCCGTGTTCGTCGATGGTGACCTCGGTCATACCCATTGCCTCCATCTCCTCTTTGAGTGCGCGAAGGAGCACGAGCTGTTTGTCGGTGGAGGGGAAGGTGATGCTATTTTCGTCGCTCTGTGTGTCGAAGGCGACATATTTCAGAAATCTCTCTTGAAGTTCCATATACGTTGTTTTGTATGTCTAAATTCTTACGTCAAATTACTCTTTTTTTGCGCGGAGCGAGTCCCAGATGAAGTAGCCGATGATGGCAACGTAGGCTGCTACGCCAAGCCACTGTGCACCACCCGAACCATACCACTCGCCCATAAACCAGTCGGCGCCTGCAAACTTGAGGATTGCGCTCACAACGCCCATAAGAGCGCCACCGGCGATGAAGCCCGAGGCGATGAGCGTACCGCGACTATTGCGTGCTTTGTTGAGCTCTTTGTCTTTCGAGCGGCCCGATACGAACCAACTAACAAGACCACCGATAAGCAGAGGGGTGTTGAGCTGCAGGGGGATGAACATACCGAGTGCGAAGGGGAGTGCGGGCACGCCAATCATAGTGAGGATGAGTGCGAGTGCTGCGCCTGCGAAGTAGAGCACCCAGGGAGTGGTGCCGCCGGTCATCAAGGGTTTGATAACGGCTGCCATAGCGTTTGCCTGAGGAGCCACGAGTGCGCCCTCACCTGTGAAGCCGTAGGTTTTGTTGAGAATGATCATCACGCCCGCCACGGTTGCTGCCGACACGAAGGTGCCGAGGAACTTCCAAGCCTCCTGCCTCTTGGGGGTGGTACCAATCCAGTAGCCGATTTTGAGGTCGGTGATGAAGCCGCCAGCCATCGAGAGTGCGGTGCAGACAACACCACCGATAATCATTGCTGCGGTCATACCGCTGTTGCCCTCGAGACCAACGCTCACGAGCACGAGCGAAGAGAGAATGAGGGTCATCAGGGTCATACCGCTCACAGGGTTGCTACCCACGATAGCGATAGCGTTTGCTGCGACGGTGGTGAAGAGGAAGGTGATCACGAACACCACGAGGAGTGCCACGATGGAGAGCCACCAACTGTCAAGCACGCCCACGCGGAAGAACACGAGTACACACACGAGGGTGGAGATGAGGATGGTGAGGATGGTCTTCATATTGATGTCCTTGTCTGTGCGGAGGGTCTCGCCGGCCGATTTTTTGCCTTTGAGCTCGCTCACAGCCATACCGAGCGACTGCTTGATGATGCCTGCCTGACGGATGATGCCGATGATACCAGCCATAGCGATGCCACCGATGCCGAGGGGCTTACCGATGTAGGCAAAGAGGTTCTCGGGGGTGAAGATGAGCTCGGGGTTGGCCAGAAGCTTGGCGTCGGTGATGCCGAGGATGGAGATGAGTGCGGTGGGATCGATGCTGCTCTCGAAGGAGCCGACCATAGGCACGATTAGGAACCATACGACGAACGAACCGGCGCAGATGAAAGCTGCATACTTGAGGCCCACGATGTAGCCTAAGCCGAGCACGGCTGCGGAGGTGTTAATGCTGAATACGGCTTTGAATTTGTCGGCCATCATTGTGCCCCAGGCGGTGATGCGGGTGGAGATGGTGTCGGTCCAGAAGCCGAAGGTGCTGACTACGAAGTCGTAGATACCGCCAATGAGTCCGCTTACTGCCAGGAGTTTAGCTTGTCCCTTTTGGCCTTCGCCACTCACGAGCACCTCAGTTGTTGCTGTTGCCTCGGGGAAGGGGTACTTGCCGTGCATATCCTTGACGAAGTATTTGCGGAAGGGGATGAGGAGCACGATACCGAGCAGACCGCCGAGGAGCGACGAGAGGAACACCTGGTAGAATTGTGCTTCGAGACCGAGGATGTAGAGAGCGGGGAGGGTGAAGATTGCGCCTGCGACAATCACGCCGGAGGAGGCGCCGATGCTCTGGATGATGACGTTTTGTCCGAGCATATTTTTCTTGCCGGTCATTGTGCCCACACCCACGGCGATGATTGCGATGGGGATGGCAGCTTCGAATACCTGACCCACTTTGAGTCCGAGATAGGCTGCTGCTGCGGAGAAGATGATAGCCATCAGCACGCCCATACCCACGGAGTAGGGTGTTACTTCTTTGGGTTTGTCAGAGGGCTTCATTACGGGTGTGTACTCTTCTCCCGGGTTGAGTGGTCGATAGGCGTTGTCGGCCAACTTTGGGGTTTGTTTGTTTTCTGCCATAGGAAAGCTATTTTAGGTTAAAAATTTTTCTGTATAGCGATTCGAATTTACAAATATATAATTTTCTGTTGAAAGTTCAAAATTAGGCCATTGATTTGCGTGATTGCGAGCCCGGCGAGGGGGATTGTGTGGTTAATTTTGGGCCCATAAAACAGTAGCGCACCAACCCGCGGGTCGGTGCGCTACTGCCGTTCGTGTGTTTTCCTTTGTTTTGTGGGCTGCGGCCCAAAACGTGACGTGCAGCCTCTAACAAAGTGCTAATTTTGTGATTTGTGAGTAGAGGGGGATTCACTCCCCTCTACTCTGTTTATGTCGATACTGACTTGAGTATCTTACAAAAGACGGCCGATAACCTCGTTGCGTACATTCTTACCGGTACTAGTACCGTTTGCAGAAACTGCAACATTTGTTGCCGAGCAACCAGTTACATTGGCAGTCCTTCCGGCACCAATAACCTGACCAGCGTCACGACCTGCGGATACAGTCGAGTTTGCAGCAGTACAGTCCTTAACGGGAGTATCAACGGTAGCGTTACCAATCAAAGCACCTGCTTTGTCGCCGTCTGCATCACCGTTAGCATAAGTGCAGGTTACGGTAGCACCGGTAACGTGGCAGTTCTCAACCAATGCGGTCTCTTGTGTGATGTAACCTACCAAAGCACCGCAGTTGTGGTGACCATTGATGGTAGCGTCGTTGATCTTAACGTTCTTGAGGTGACCGTGACCTGCGGTGTGGGACTCTACCCAACCAAACAGACCCGACGAGTAGTGTGCACCAGTCTGAGTCTCAGAGTTTACATTGAGGTTGGAGATAGTGTGGTTCTGACCATCGAACACACCATTGAAGGTGGTTGCGCCGGTCTGGCCTACGGGAGCCCAAGCAGCATTCTCAAGGTCAATATCAGCTGCAAGTTTCACGGTCTCGCCGGTGAATGCATTCTTGTTAACATTCACCTCGTTTGCAAACCAGAACATACCCTCTGCGCTAGAAATGTAGTAGATACCCTCAGCTTTGGTTACACCGTGAGCAACGAACTCGTCGTTGTTTATGTAAATGGTGTTAGATGTTTCATAGGCACCGAACAACGATGCTGTATCCTCACCCTTAACGGTAGTACTCTCGATAGTGTTGTCGGTGAAGTATACTACGGCGTTCTCAGTGTTGATAAGACCTACAGCAGTACCAAACATATTGTCGTAGTCACCGCCGAACGAACCATTCTGCTTAATCTCGCAATTCTTAACGGTATTGTTCTCAATTTTACGCTCACCTGCAGTCTCGTTGATTACGCCAACCAAAGCTCCTACAGCAGCGGGGCCGGTGATGGTAGTATTCTCAACAGAACAATTGGTTACGTTACCGCTGTTGTACTGACCCGAGAATGCACCTGCCATCCAGTAGGTACAAGTAACATTCGAGTTCGTAACGTGGCAGTTTTCAATGTTACCATAAAGGTTGCCTGCAACAACTGCTACATAGCTATAGCCGCTAATGTTTGCTTTGTCAAATTTGAGGTTTTTGATGTCTGCGGTACCGGTGAACAAGCTGAAAGGTTTTTTCTCGGTAGATTTGGTGGACATTGTGAGGTTGGAAATGGTATGATTCTGACCATCAAAGGTTGTCCTGCCATCCCAGAATTTGATGGGGTTTGCGATGGTAACGCCATTCATATCGAGGTCAGCGGCAAGTTTGATAGTCTTACCTGCAAAGAAGTTGTCAACCTGAGCCTCTACCCAAAGAAGACCATTAACATTGCTGATGTAGTATTCACCATTAACTTTGCTAACACCGTTTGCTACGAACTCAGTACCTGCAGCCCAAACTACCTCGCGGTCGATGGTGAGGGTAACGGTCTTGTGGCCACCCTTGATGTTCCAAAGGTTGCTACCGCTGTTAAGGCCGATACCAAAGCCCTCGGCGGTGCAGTCGTTAACTACAACATTGAAAGAAGCACCGTTGTTGTTGATGTCAATAGCGGTTACGGGTTTATTATCCCAAGTGTAGCCCACTTTTGCTGCCTTGAAAGTACAATCCTCAATCAGCACATTGTTCTTGCCAGTTTCTCCATCCTCATATACCTGAAGAGCTTTACCCTCCGATGCGTTGAAGGTACAGCCATTGAACACTACGTCGGAAGCGTAGGTGTAGAGGTAGCCATTCAGAGGATCAATAGTACAGTTGTTGAAGAAGTGGGGTGCACCGCTGTGGCAATACATCTGACCAATGATAGTACAGTTGTTGAAAGTCACTTTGGCTGCGTGGCCGAAACCACCGCTATAACCGCTGTTAGCAGTCTTGTAAGTGAGGTTCTCAAAGGTGAGGTCCAAGCCGTATGCGTAGTTGCCGGGATTGTTGCCTTGACCAACAGCACCATTCAAAACTACATCTTCAACACCTTTGATGGTGATAGCTTTTGCATCTGCCCTGGTGCCATCTTTGATGGAGATGCCTGCGGGAAGAGTATACTCACCTGCGGGGAGCGAGATGGTCTCGCCGCTCAGTGCATCGGCAAGAGCCTCTTCCAAGGTAGTGAACTTGTGGAACTCGCCATTAGCGTCGATTACGTAGATTGCATCCGAATCCAACTCGTGAGTAGCAGTCCAGCTCTCCTGCAGATCAACAGTGAAGCCAATGTTCTTGGTGAGGATGTCGCCATAGATGTTGGTGCGGTAGTTGCGCTGAACGGGTACGTTGCCAAACTCGCGGGTGTTGATAACGGTGTCGCTGCCCTCGCGGGTGTACTTGAAGGTTACGTTCACGAGGCTCTTCGAAGCGTTGGCAAGGAGGTAGTTCATAGCCAACTGGTGGTAGCCTGCTTTGGGGTAGCCAGCCACATTTGCTGCGTTGGCCAAAGCGTAGGTCACCTCAGTCGCGTCAGCAGCCTCGCCATTTTCGAGGTTGAGAACGGTGGGGGTGGTAACCTTAACCAAGGTCTTGCCTACAACGAGGTTTGCCTTGCGAGCTGCCTCGAGGTCCTCGTTGCTAACCGAAATGTTGAGCTGCGAGAAGGGACGCTCGAGCGCCACGGTGGTACCCTCGAGGTTCTCAATGGTGCAACCGGTCAAGCGAGTGTAGAAAGCGTCGAGGTTCTCGTTCTGCGAGGTGAGAGCTGCGGGCTGAAGAGTCATAGTCTTAGCTGCGAAGTCCACGTTGTAGAGGGTGCCGAAGCCCTCGGGCGAACCTGCCCAGAAGATCATCTCATAATACAGACCCTGAGCCAAGGTGAGGTAAACGGTCTTCTGACCGTTAACGAGTTTCTCGGGGGTGTCGATTTTACTGATCTCAGTGAGGAGTCTGCCGCTCTCATAGATAGCGTAGTAGAGGTCGGTAGCTTTAGCACCGTCACCAAATGCACGAGTTGCGAGCTCGGGAGTCGAGATGGTCAGAGCAACGGTGTTGCCCTTAACGCCCTCGTCGAGCAAGTCGTTCGTACACGAAGTTGCAAACACAGCTGCTGCGATTGCAACCAAGGAAAGAAGAATTTTCTTCATACGAATGATTAATTAGTGATTTGAATAAATGGTTTATTAGTATTTGTTTTGCCTATTTGTCGTCGGCGTTGTAGTCATACTCGGGATCGACAACCACGTTGGGCTTGATGGAGATCTTGTAGCTTGCGTCCTCGGTGAGGAGGTTGCCGTAGATGTTGGTGCGGTAGTTGCGACGCACGGGCACGTTATTGTAGGTGCGGCTGTACTCCCTCTCGGCGCCATCGTTGTAGTTGAAGGTGAGCTCCACGAGGTGTTTGCTTGCGCCCACGAGAACGTAGTTCATCGACATATATTTGTAGCCCACGATGGGGAACTCCTCGGTGGGGAGTGCGGTGGGAACGTAGGTGGTGGTCACCTCGCCGCTCACCTCGCCGCTCACCAGGTCGAGGGTGTTGCCAGTGGTCAGTGCGATACCTGCGTTGGCGATGGTGGTGCCTGCGTTAACGGCGTCCTCGAAGTCGGCGGTGCCGATGTTCACCTGCGCGAAGGGGCGGTAGAGCTCCACGGGTTTGTCGTCGATGCGGCCGGTCACGCGGAAGGGCTCAACGTATGCCCAGAAGGCGTCGTAGGTCTCCACGTTGGCGGTGGTGGGGTTGTAGGTCATAGTTTTGTTGAGCCAGTCGATGGTGGCCACGCTTGCGCTGTTCTCGGCCCAGAAGAGGATGCTGTAGGTGTTGCCGTTGACGAGTTTGAACTCCACGGTAGCATCGATAGCGATGTATTCGGGGGCAGTTTTGTCGATTTTGGAGATTTTGCCCACGATGCTGGAGGTGTTGGTCTTGGTGTCCCAGAGGTAGACGGCGTAGTAGAGGTCGTTGGCCTGGGTGCCGTCGCCGAATTCGGCACGGGTAGCCACCTCGGGGGCGTTGATGTGGAACGACACTACCGACTCACCTGCGGGGATGATTTCGGCCATTTCGTTGCTGCACGATGTTGCCATTGCCATAGCTGCCATAGCAACCACTGCGAAGAGCAATTTTTTCATAGGTACGTTAGTTTTTTTTTGTGTTATTTGTTGTATGATTTTTCTGTAATCCACCTTTCGTGGGAAATTTTGCACATCCACCACGCCCTTGTGTGCCATCTACCGAATGGTAGAATCGCTCCACCATTTGGCAATTTTACGCAAGGTCAATGCGGCCCAACGGATTCACTCACAGCGTTTTGGGGCTTGGTGCCCGGGTGTGGTGAGGTCGCGAAGTGCCGCGGGAATACAAATTCTCCCATACAAAGATACTCCTTATTTGTAAATATCCAAATTCACTTTCACGCGCGTGTAGAAAAAATTGGTGTGGAGTATGTGGCTTGTGGGGCGACGGATGGGTGCAAAAATTGGACCACTGTGGGGCAGATGTGCTGCGTGGCGAAAGTCGGGAGTGGGGGCGAAGTGGGCGAGGGGCGTCGGGTGTGAGGGGCTATAAAACAGCTACGCGCCACAAAATTGTGACGCGTAGCCCACCCATTTATTCTAACAAATCGCCAGCATTTGGGTTGGGGGTTGGTGAGTAGAGGGGGATTCACTCCCCTCTACCCTGTGTTTTTGTTGAGACTTACTTAACCTCGATTACGCCACGAGCAAAGTAGTTGTCCCTAAGAGGTGCATTTTTGTTAATGCAGTCAAATGCGCTATAGAGAACATCCGAGTAGCCAAGTTTGTTGAAAATCTTGAAGAATACGCGGTTGTCAAAGTAGCTATTACCGTTTGCATCACTTCCGCCTACGGGAACCTCATCGCTGGACATATACCTAACATAGTATACGCTGCCATTCTTAATGTAATACTCATCGCCCTCCCAGAAGAGTGCGTTCTCTGCGTTGTCAGCTTTCAATGCTTTGTTCAACTCAACGCGGAGGTCGTAGATAGCGTTCAAATCCTCCATCGAAGCCAAAGCCCAGCCCTCGCCGAGATCTGCGGCCCAATCCATTGCGTTCTGCCAAGTTTTACCCTGGAGGTTCTGCTCAGCAACCGAAACTGCCTTCACGCCATTCTCGATGGTGTAGATAACACCCTCTTCGCCCTCAACCTCAACGATCTGACCAACATAGTAGCCTTTGTCGTAGGTTGCGCCGATTACGCGAGTTGCGCCGGTAACGTTCTCATACGATACGTTCTCGAGAGTGGATTTGCCACCATAAGCACCTGCAACGATACCAACACGGTTGTCGTTGCAATCGAGAGTTACATTCTTAACGGTTGCGCCATTGAGAGTCTGGAGCGAAATGATGCCGGAGATACCACCAACACACTTCACACCTTTGATGGTGAGGCCGGTAGCCTTGAAGTTGGAGTAGTTTGCAGTCAAACCACCGTTCATCTGGATGTCGGAGATGACACCACCGATGGTGTTATTACCCTCGATTACGGAGCCCTCGTTACCGTTGATAACGATGTTCTTTGCATCCACGCAACGGCGAGTGTAGGCCAAAACGCCTGCGGTGTAGTCGCCACCCTTGATGCTGATGTTGCCCTTCACGGTGATGTTCTCGAGAGCGGTGTAGTAGGGATAAGCCACAGCAGCAGCTGCGATGTGACCCTCGGTAGCGATGGTTACGTTCTCGATAGTGAGGTTCTTGATGTAGTTCTGGTTGTCCTTGTCAGTACCCTCGGTTACGCCAAACAAACCAGCGTAAACATAGTTGTCTGCATCAACGGGAAGGGTGGTCATCTTCAGGTTCTTGATGGTCTTGCCATTACCGTCGAAGTTGCCCATAAAGCCGTGATCCTTGTATGCGGAACCGATGGGAGTCCACTCCTCGTTGTTGAGGTCGATGTCAGCACCGAGTTTAACGGTCTTGCCTGCGAAGTAGTTGCCGCCATTCACAGCAGCAGCAAAAGCCTTCAACTCTGCAGCGGAGTTGATAATCAGCTCACCATTAACGTAGTAAACACCAGCATATGCAGCGTTATTGAAGGCCTGAACATACTCATCGCCGTTAATAACAACCTTGCTACCCTGGCAACCATTCAAGGTGTAGCCACGACCTACATAGCCTGCGTAGTCGAGGGGCTCAGCAACCGAACCGTCGGAGTTTGTGCCCGATACCTCGCCGGTGTAGGAGCAGTAGGTGAGGGTGCAAACTTTATTTGCGCCATCAGCCCAACCACCTGCGATACCACCCACGCGGTACTGGTCGTGTGCACGACCCTCGCGGCCTGCAACAACTGCAACATTACCGGTGGATTTGCAGTTGATGAAAGTCTGGTCGCCGGCAGCCAAACCGATGAGACCACCTGCGAAGAACTTGTTAACGGTTACGTTGATGTTCGACGAGCAGTCCTCGAATACGGATTTGCCCTGCAACTGACCAGCCAAAGCACCGGTGTTGTTGTTGGCAATCAGGTAGCTGCCCTCGTTTGCTACAACGTGAACGTTCTTCATAGTTACGTCACCATAGGAGTTACCACCTGCGATAACTGCTACGCGGCTTGCGCCGTTTGCATTCTGGGTAGCATAAACCTTTACGTCACCCTTAACAGTAACGTTCTCGATGGTCGAAGTGCCCTCCAACGAACCAGCAATGGCGCCGATGTGGCCCTGGCTGTGGTCGATGTCCAAGCAAGCGATGTTGATGTCTACGTTAACCACGGTGAGGTTCTTGATGGTGGCGTTCTTTGCATAGCCGAAGAGACCCATATATGCCTTACCCTCTTTACCCTCAGTTACAGTCATTTTGAGGTTGGAGATGGAGAAACCTGCACCGTCGAAAGTACCGGTGAAGTTTTTAGCCTCAGTACCGATTGCAGTCCACTCCATACCACCGAGGTCGATGTCGCCACCGAGGGTGATGGTTGCATTTGCAGCAAGTGCGGGAGTTGCCTCGGCGCGAGTTGCAACGTTCGAGGGAGCGTTGGTGAGAGTACCATTGATCAGGGCAGCGAGCCAAGCGAGCTCCGCGCCGTTGCTGATGGTAGCCTCGGTAACCTCGTTGTTATCAATGGTGAGATTCTCGGTTGTGGGAGCGGTGATGGTGGTACCATCCCATACATCAACCTCCTCTGCGGGAGTATCCCAAGTCTTGTCGATGGTTACCTCAAACTGCGAACCGTTGGTGAGGAGTGCGCCATACACGTTGGTCTTGTAGTTGCGTGCAAGGGGAATGTTGTTGTAGGTATTCTCGATGATCTTGGTCTTGGCGTCGTTGATATCGCCGTCGGTAACGGTGAGAGTAGCGTTGTAAACCTGCTTCTCGCCCACGAGAACATAGTTCATTGCCAAGTAGTTGTAGCCATTAACGGGGAAAGTGTAACCAGCTGCCATACGGGTGCTACCGTAGGTGATGGTGGCAGGAGTGCCAACATTGCCGTTGGTACAGTCGAGAACGGTGGGAACCTCGATAACAACCTTGCTCGAGATGTTGTTGGTGTTGAAGTTTGCATTAGCTGCATTTGTGAAGTCGAGGTCGGAGGTACCGATGTTGAGCTGTGCAAAGGGACGGGTGAGGATCGAGCCCTTGGTGATGGCGCCCTCAACGGTGAAGGGCTCGATGTAGCCAAAGAATGCATCGAACGACTCGTCGTTGCCGGCGATGCCGGTCTTCATCTGCATAGCTTTCTCTGCCCACTTAATCTCGAAAGCGTTAGCGTAGTCTGCACTAACAGCCCAGAAAAGAACGGAGTAGCGGTTGCCATCGAGCAGGTCGAGTGCAAACGAAGTCGAACCACCTGCAGGGATGGTAAGAGCATCGTTCACGGTCAGGCGGGAGAGAGCCGAAACGATGTACTTGTCGAGGTCACTCTTACCTGCGGTCTCATCGTAAACAGCATAGAGAAGTTTGGTTGCCTCGACACCAGTGCCAAAGTCAGCACGCGAAGCGAGTTCGGGGGTGGAGATCTCAAAGGTAACGCCATTGCCGTTGCCCTTGATGTTCTCATCCAACTCATTCGCGCAGGAGGTTGCAAACAGCGCTGCGGCTGCTACAACCAACGAAAGAAGAATTTTCTTCATACTTGAATTGATTTTTGGTTAATAAATTAGTGAACTAAAATTGATTAATATTTGATGTGTGTGAATTTCGGGAAATAAAAAAGGGAGATTCTGCACATCGTTGCCGACGTTGCAGAGTCTCCCTTACAGGTGTATGTATGACGTTATTGGAGGAAAATTCGACTAACGAATTCCCCCCCCCATAGCTAATCTATTGATAATCAATGAATTACCAATAGACCCAAAAATGCTATGTTGTGTAGTGCTCATAAATTTGCGTGCAAACATATGGGCAAGTATATGCTTTATTTTATTAAAAAACAAATCGGCGTTAAATTTTCCTCATCTGCAATTTCCCGATGGTAAGGTGGCGAGAGTAGGGTGGTGCTATTGGAGTAGTGGTGCTGCTGTTGGGATCGGTGGTCTGCAGTGCGGATTTTGGAGGTGTTTTTGCCGCGTTCTTATCGTTGGATAGGATGGCCATTGTGAATAAAATATAGCAAAATGAGCGTTGTAAATATGAAACATTTATATTAATATTAAAATATCATCAACCAATGAGTTAATATTTGAACGATATGTAAATATCGAATTTCGGGTATCGTATATTATGCCGTTTGTTTCAGGCATTATTTAGACTCTATTTTCCCCATATTTTTCGCTCAATTTTGGTGCTTTTGTGCCCGCTTGGTACGCTTTTTGTTGGGCATCCAAGGGTTTGGGGACAGAGGTTGGTAGTCTTTGTCCCGAGAAATTTCGAGAAAAATTATTCCTGTCGATAATTTGGTCTAAGTCGTTGTGCAATGGGTAGTTGTCTCCTCGCCTAACAATGGAGGTCGGTTTGCGGCGTGATAAAAAGATGAAAATTGTTGGTCGATACGGAAACTTTTTGTATCTTTGTCGCAATAACTGTGCTTGCGCGCGTATATGCGCGTACGTGTAATAACGAGGAGCACAGCGAAAGAGTGGAAAATAATTATCAAAAAACTAAAAAACTAATAACAATGCAAACAAAACGATGTTGTATCACGATGCTGGCGGCCCTGATAGGTGGCATCTCCTGCCTATGGGCGCAGGAGCCGACAGCAGTGACCGTGGCGGGTGAACCCGTGGCGGTTGTGACGACTGAGGAGAGTGCGGCGGTAGAGGAGGTTGCAACTCCGACAACCCCCGTGCCCGAGGTGGTTGCTGCGGCAGAGAGTGCCGAGGCGGCCCCCACCCAATCCTCTACATCCGAGATGGCAGCAACTCCGATTGTCGCGGACGAAAGCGCCGTGGCAGCGGAAGAGCCTGCCCAAACGGAGCCAGCGCTCGATCCGATGATTTTCCGCAAGGAAATTTTCGTGACGTTCCGTGTCAATAGGATCGATATTGATCCCTCCTATATGGACAACGCAACGGCTATCGAGGCAATGGTTCAGTGGATTAAAAGCTACAATAACGACGACGACACCGACATCATCAGTGTCGAAATCTGCGGTTCGGCTTCGCCCGAGGGTAGTAGCGAGCGTAACTCCTATCTGAGCCGTTCGCGTCTTGCCGCGCTCGAGAAGTATCTGCGTGCGCGCATTGACATCCCCGAGGAACTCATCATCCGCAACGACCACTACATCTCCCTCGACCACCTCTCGAGGCTTGTGGCCAACTCCGATTTCAGCCAGGAAGATAAGGATTCGATCCTCAAAATTGCCGGCCGAGGTGGTGTGGATGTCGACACTCGCGTGACACAGCTCCGTCATCTCGATGGTGGTCGCCTCTGGAAGATGATGCTCTCCGAGCTCTTCCCCGAGATGCGTAATGCCTACACCATCATCGTGACTCGTCAGCACGACTACGATGCCGAGGGTTGGGTGAACGCACTTCCTCTCTACTCCTCCCAGCGTAACTTCTCCGAGGATGTGGTGGAAGAGTATACCGAGGGCGATAAAACCATCACCCTCCGCAAAAAGGAGAAATTTGTGACATTCCCCGTGGGTAAGAGCGTGCTCGACACAACCTATATGAACAATGCTGCCGCCATTAAGTCTATGCTCGAGTGGATCAACGACTTCGAGAAGGATGAGATGGTGGACCTCGTGAGCGTGGAGATCAGCGGCTCGGCTTCGCCCGAGGGTAGCAGTGCCCGCAACAAGGTTCTCTCCGCAGAGCGTCTGTCGGCACTCGAGAACTACCTGAAGTCGCATCTCGAAATCCCCGATAGTATCATTGTTCGCAACGACCACTACGTTTCGCTCCACCATTTGGCCGAGCTTGTGGATGCTTCGCCCGCATTCACCGAGGCCCAGAAGAGCCTTGTGTATGCAATGGCCTACGACGAGAGCCAGAGCGTGGAGTCGCGCATCGCACGCCTCCAGAAGTTCCACGGCGGCAAACTGTGGAATAAGATGCTCAAGACCGTCTATCCCGAGATGCGTAACGCTTTTGCAGTGATTGTTACACGCGAGAGCGCCTTCGCAGAGAAAGTAGACGCTGTTGCGGAAGAAATCGAGGAGGAATACAACAAGGAGCAGCCCGAGGAGATTGTGGATCTCATCCCTGTGGAGCAACCCACCGAGGAGCAGCCTGCCGAGGGGATTGTGACCGAGTCTGAGGAGCAGCCCGCAGAGGAAGCAGCGGCTGAATCGGAAGAGCAACCCACCGAGGAGGCTTCCGATGAGCCCACCTTCCGCAAGTGGTATGTGAAGAATAATGTGGTGATGGACGCTGTGGCAATCACCAATGTGGGCGTGGAGTTCGACCTGTTCGACCACTGGTCGCTGGCTCTGCCCGTATACTATTCGGCTTGGAACTACTTCAATCCCGACTGGAAATTCCGCATTTTGGGAGCCCAGCCCGAGGTGAGGTACTGGCCTATGGGTAATTCCGACGGTCTCTTTGTTGGCGCACACTTCGGTGTAGCATCGTTCAACATCGCCACAGGTGGTGATTGGCGCTATCAGGACCACGACGGTGAGAAACCTGCACTCGGCGGCGGCTTGAGCGTTGGTTATCGCCTTCCTCTCACAAAGAACGGACGTCTGAAGATGGAGTTTGCCATCGGTGGCGGTGCCTACAAGCTCCACTGGGACGAGTTCTACAATGTTGAAGACGGTTTGTTGGCCAATACATACAAGAAGACCTATTGGGGTCTCGACAATGTGTCGGTGACATTCTCTTATGCGTTTAACCTTAAAAAAGTGAATAAGTAATGAGAATGAAACGATATATACAGCTGATTATTGGTATGCTACTTGGTGTGGCAGTGAGCGCTTGTGACGTTCACGAGTTCCCCGAGTATGACTATCTTGAGTTTGACCTCGAACTTAAGTATGACACCGCTATGCCCCTCTTCGAGAGCGGTAGTGGTGAGGTGACCCTGAAGACCCGTGCCGAGCTTGCCGAGCTGTCGAAGCAGGCCGCGGAGTATCGCGTGCGTTATATCATTGAGGCATACCGAACCAACTTGGATGGTAGCTACGATTCCGAGGAGGAGGCCTACATCAAGGTTGTGAAATATGAGGATAACATCGTCTTCGACGCCGATGGCCGCAACATCAACCTCGATAAGACCTTCACACTCCATATGGTGCCCGGTAATTTCACCTTCGTAATCTGGACAGACTATATTAAGAAAGGTACGGAGAGTGATTTGTACTACGACACCAGTGACTTCGGTGAGATCAAAACCCGTCGTCCCCACTCGGGTAGCAACGATTTCAGGGATGCATTCCGTGGTGAGGTGTTCACCAACATCGGATATGAGAATCTGCAGGCTTCGGCTACGCTGACTCGTCCTTTTGGTAAGTTCAACATCATCTCTACCGACTTGCAGGAGTTTATTACTCGTGTTATCCAGATGCGTTTGGACCGTAATTTGTTGCCCGAGAAGCCCGCGGATGGTCCCGAGGAAACCCGCGCAGTCAATTTGGAGGACTTCACCGTGAAGTTCATCTACGATGGTAGTATCCCCTACACCTACAACGTGAAACGAAACTTCCCTGCGGATATTAACTGGGGCTTTATCGTTGAGTTCGAGTCGACTATTGAGCGCATCAACGATGAGGAGGTTGAGCTCGGTTTCGACTATGTGATGGTTAACCCCAAGGGTTCGGAGGTGAAACTCGGTTTGGAGGTTTATGACTACGATAACACTTTGGTGTCGAGCGTGAACCCCTTCCCCATTAAACTTATGCCGAGTATGTTGACCACCAAGCGCGGTGAGTTCCTCACCTCGAAGGCTGTGGGTGGTGTAGGTATCAAGCCCGGCTTCAATGAGGACCCCGACGGAGAGTTCAACTACGTTGTACCCGATTAGTCGACAGACGAAATGAGGCGGTTCGGTGGGGGAGTCCCTGCCGAGCCTACCTCCAAGAGTGAGAAGATATAATATATATAAATAGGTAAAATCAATTCAAACAACTAATTTTTTAACTTATCAAACAATTGTACTATGAGAAAACTTCTTGTTTCTTTGGTTGCAATCGCAGCAACTGTGTTTGCAACCTCGTGTACCAACGATTTTGACGAGTTGAGCGCTGCTGGTGACACCAACGTTACCTTCACCGTTTCGACTCCCGAGATCGCTACTCGTGCTATGTATGGCGATGGCGACGAGGCCACTCAGCTCTACTATGGCGTTTATGTTTACAACCCTGATGGTAAGAAGTACCTGAAAGACATCTCCGTATGGGAGAATCCTAAGCTCATCACCAACAACACTGCTGAGGTGTCGCTCCAGCTTGTTAGGGGTAAGAAGTATGAGATTATTTTCTGGGCACAGAATCCCGAGAGTGCTGCCACCATCGCTTGGGAGACTCAGACTATGTCGTACAATCCTGCAGCTGCAAACCAGGAGACTTACGATGCTTTCTGGGCTGCTCACACCATCGAGAAGGTGACCGGTGCTATGACCGAGACCATCGAGCTCCGTCGTCCTTTCGCACAGCTCAACATTGGTACTTCGGATAAGGAGGCTGCCGAGAAGGCTGGCTTGAGCGTTATTGCTTCGGGTGTTACCGTTGCCTCTTTGCCCACCACTATGAACCTTCTTACCGGTGCTACCGATGCTGCAACCGCTGTTACCTACACTGCTGCTGCACTTCCCACCGCTGGTGACTTCCCCATCGTTGGCTATGAGTATGTGTCGATGAACTACGTTCTCGTGGGTGCCGACAAGAAACTCGTTGTTGTGGACTTCAACTACTATGAGAATGGCAACCCCACTCCCTATGTTGTTACCTACGACAATGTTCCCGTTCAGCGCAACTACCGCACCAACATCTACGGTAAGATCTACACCGATCCCACCGACTTCATTGTTGAGATCAAGCCCGAGTTCTTCGAGGATCCCGCTGCCAACACAGTATTCCACGCTTTCCAGCACGGTGGCGAGGCTACTCTCACCCAGGATATTGAGATCAAGCACCCCCTCGTTGTTAAGGCTGGCGTAAATGCTGTTCTCAACCTCAATGGCTACACCATCAAGAACAACGTGAACAACACCGATACCGACGTTATCATCGTTGAGGAGGGCGCAGAGCTCACCATCAATGGCGAGGGTACCATCGAGGCTGTTAGCGGCAACGACGGCTACGCAGTTATCGCAGAGGGTAAAGTTATCATCAACGGTGGTACCTTCAAAGCTGGTATCGACGGGGATAATAAGACAAACGCTGTTGTTTACGCACGTGGCAAAGGTGAGGTTTACGTAAATGGTGGTATCTTCCCCAACGAGCACAACGCAGGTTTCGTACTCAACAAGAAAGATGCAGACATCGCAACTGCCGTTATTGAGGTTGCTGGTGGTTTGTTCTACAACTTCAACCCCGCTGATAACGCTGCTGATCGTGTTGGTACTAACTATGTTAAAGATGGTTGCTACTGCAAAGAGACCAATAATTGGTTCTATGTATTCAGCAATCCTGTAACCAACATTGACGAGTTCAAGGCCGCAATCAATGATAAAGACAACGAGATTAACGTTATCAATGCTATCGATAACGGCTCGAACGTTGTTACAGTTAATGGCAATGATGCTGTTTGGAATTTCTACGGCAACGAGTATAAAGGTGGTGGCCAGGGTACCAAAAACTATGCATTCAATGTATACGGTTCGGACATTACTGTAAACGATGCCAACCTCAATGGCGCAGGTTTCGCTATTTTCGATGGCTCGAACGTAACTATTAACAATAGCACTATTGCAGCTAAACCTGGTAGGACTGGCCGTAATATGTTCTACATCAGTGGCAATAGCACTGTAACTGTTAATGAGGGTACCTATACCTTCGACCACACCACGAACTACTTCGTTTACGTTGAAGCAGGCTCGACTTGCTACATCAAAGGTGGTCACTTCGAGAAACCTTTGGCTAACAGCGCAAAGAATGACGCGTTCGTAAACGCTGCAAGTACCGGTACTGTTATCATCACTGGTGGTACTTTCAACGTTAATCCCACCAATTGGGTGCCCGCAGGTTACACTGTAACCAAGAACGGTGGCATTTGGACCGTAAGTGCTGAGTAATTGTAAAATAAACGATTTACAAATACCAATTTAGGACTGCGGCACTTGGTTGGGCCGCAGCCCACACGAACAAAACGAATATTACTAATTAACTAACTAATAGATTCTTAAACATTTACTAAAATGAAAAAAGTTCTGATTTCGATTGTTGCATCGGCAGCAGCCCTCCTGGCAACTTCGTGTACAAACGAACTGATTACAGACGGCGACCTCTTCTCCAATGAGACCACCGTGCGCTTCGTGGTGAAAGCGCCACAGGTAACCTCCCGTGCTGGTGTCTACGGCACAGGTAAGGCCGCAAACGACCTCTACTATGCTGTCTACGACAAGGATGGCAAGGTTATCCCCGCAATCTCCAAAACCACCGCCGAGCAGAAAGAATTTATCGACATCGAAACTACCGTGGAGTTCAAACTCGTCAACGGTAACTGGTACAGCATCGTCTTCTGGGCCGAGAATGAGGCAAGCGTGGCAACCATCGATTGGGACAAGCAGGAGATGACATACAACCCCACCAAGGCTAATCAGGAGCACTACGACGCTTTCTGGGCCTATGTGGACCCCTTCCGTGTGACCAACAACTTCCAGCAGCCCGAGATGATTGAGCTCACTCGTCCCTTCTCGCAGATCAACATCGGCACCGACGACTTCGATGATGCCGTTGACGCAGGCACCACTATGGTATCGGCTGGTATGAGAGTAACCCTCCCCAATGTGCTCAATCTCGCAAGCGGTAAGGTGTCGGGCGAGTCAACCCTCGTCTATGCAAACGAGGCTTTCCCCACCGAGCCCGAGGTATTCCCTATTGATGGCTACAAGTACTTGGCTATGAACTACGTTCTCGTGGACGACACCAAGCACCTCATCAACCTCACCTTCACCCACTCGGATAGCGTGGGCAACAACTACGAGGTGGATTATCCCAATGTGCCCGTGCGTCGCAACTACCAGACCAACATCTATGGTAGTGCATTCACAAGTGTTGCTTCCTACAAGATTAGCATCAAGCCTACCCCCACTGTCGATCCCGAGTATAACTACGACACCAACAAGTAGGCAACATTGCTGAAACTAATGATTTTGACCCCTTTAGGGGGGGCGAAACACAAAATAGAAACACTGTTTTATTTTAATTAACAATTTACATTATCAACTTTTTAACTAAACATCTACACTATGAGAAAACTTTTGGTTTCTTTGGTTGCATTCGCAGCAGCTGTGTTTGCAACTTCGTGTACGAACGAGGTTCTTCCCGAGGCTCAGCTCGGTGAGGAGGCTGTAGTTTCGTTCACAGTGAAGGCTCCTCAGGTTGCCAGCCGTGTATTTGGCGATGGTACGTCGGCAAACGACCTCTACTACGCTGTTTACTACCACAATCAGGCAACAGGTAATGAGGAGATCGTTAACATCTCGAGGATCGACAAGAACAATCCCGATCACATCGATCTCGAGACTACCGTTGAGTTCAAACTCGTGAACGGTAACACCTACAGCATCATTTTCTGGGCAGAGAATGAGGCCAGCGTTGTTACCCCCGATTGGGCCAACAAATCTATGACTTTCAACCCCGCAGAGGCAAACGTTGAGACCTACGATGCATTCTATGCATACGTTGAGCCTTTCAAGGTGTCGGGTCGCATCGACCAGCCCGTTGAGCTCCGTCGTCCCTTCGCTCAGGTGAACATCGGTACTGCTGACTATCAGGCAGCTGTGAATGCAGGTACCACCGTTACCAAGGCAGGTATCACCCTCAAGGCTTTCACCACCCTCAACTTCGTGACCGGCGTGGTTGGCGGCGAGCAGGAGATTGAGTATGTTGCCACCGCAATTCCCGACGAGAATGTTGAGAAATTCCCCGTAGCTGGCTACAAGTACCTCACTATGAACTACGTTCTCGTGGGTGCTGAGAAACACCTTGTTAGCGAGGTTGTTTTCAACTACAGCAGCGCAGATATGGACTACACTCGCGTTTACACCAACGTACCCGTACGTCGCAACTACCGCACCAACATCTTCGGTAACCTCATCACCGAGGATGCTAACTACACCATTGAGATCAAACCCGGTTTCTTTGAGGAGCCCGCATCGCACGATGTATTCCACGCTTTCCAGTATGGTGGCGTAGTTACCCTCACCCAGAACCACGAGATTGAGCACCCCCTCGTAGTTAAGGCTGGCGTAAATGCTGTTCTCAACCTCAATGGCTACACCATCAAGAACAACGAGAACAACACCGATACCGACGTTATCATTGTAGAGGAGGGCGCAACCCTGACTATCAATGGCGACGGTAACATCGAGGCTGTTAGCGGCAACGATGGCTACGCTGTTATTGCTAAAGGTACTGTTGTTATCAACGGTGGTACCTTCGCTGCTGGCGTAGATGCCAACGGCGAGGC
>JAFPBB010000046.1 GCA_017390585.1 Tidjanibacter sp.
CCCGACACAACAAGGTCGGCATCACCCAGATAGGCCGCCACATCGAGGCGGAGGCTAATCTGCCCGCCCATCTCGGCCACCTCAAACCTCTGCTCCTGCAACACCAGCGAGCCGGCATCGAGGATGGTCACCAGGAGTGTGGGGTAGGTAATGTTGTAGGTATCAATCACCAACTGATCGCCATCGCTCACCTCCAGGGGTGTGCCGTGGATGTAGTCGTCGATGAAGACTTCGTTCACAGGTGCGGGGTCGTAGCACTCAATCTGGGGTTCGTAGCAGGTGGTGGTGCCACACCCACCCAGAGTCATCATACCCGTGAGGGTGAGGAGTGCGCCACCCAATCGGAACTTTGCCCTCACAGCCTTTGCACTGCGGCCTGCCGAGAGCCACACCCAGAGCGAGACGGCCAGAAATGCCGCGCCCAAGCCGATGAAGAGTAGTGTTTTTTTCATAATCTTGTGTTTGATTTAGATGTTTGGTCTACAATATTTTTTCATTATAGACAAACAAAGGTACCAAAACGTTGCACGATGGTCAAAAAAAAGTGCAAAAAAAATTTTTCGCACTTTTCCCATTTAGAAACACTCCTATTTGACGGCCTCAAACAAGAGCTTCAACTCACCTTTGGAGAAGAGAAACAGCTGATTGCCGTCGATGGTGAACGAGTCGATAGTGGCGAGCTTGCCGAAGAACTCCTGCTCCAGACGGTCGTTGGGACACATACGCTTGGTGGAGAGCACGTTGCCGAGCTCAATCCTACCTGCCACATCTTTCTGCGAGGGCACCTCCGAGGGGGTGATACGGTAGGAGCCGCCCAAAGAGTTGCAACCGCCATAGCCACCAAACGAACCATCGTCGGCGAGAATGATTCTGGGAGTGCCATCCACGACAACTTCGGGGGCAATGTTGCGACCTTCGATTTGAATGAGCCTCCACTCGGTCTGCTTGAGAGGTAACGAGGATTTGTTAGTCGCTTTGCGACAAGGGCAGCAGGAGGCCACCAAAATGGCCACGATAATGGAGGCGGCAACGATGAGCGATTTTTTCATAATAACGGTGGAATATTAATAGGTAGTCAAAAAAATGATTTGTTTGTTTCAGTGCAAAGATATAAATTTGTGCCAAGAATCGGAGTATTCAAAACATTATTTAACAATAAAAACACACAGAAAACCTATGAAACGCATTATCTGTTCGCCCGAGGCTCCCGCAGCCGTAGGTCCCTACTCGCAGGCTATTGAGGCCAATGGTGCTCTCTACGCATCGGGCCAGCTTCCCCTCATTCCCGCCACCGGTGAGATGCCCGAGGGCATTGAGGCTCAGACCCGTCAGTCGCTCGATAACCTTGGCGCAATCCTCAAAGAGGCCGGCTACACCTTCAACGATGTTGTGAAGACCACCGTGCTGTTGCAGCACATCTCGGACTTCGGTGCTATGAACGCCGTTTATGCCGAGTACTTCACCGGCGACAAGCCCGCTCGCATCTGCTACGAGGTTGCTGCCCTTCCCAAAGGTGCCCTCGTGGAGATCGACTGCGTAGCTGCAAAATAGTCCTCCGCAGATTGTCATAAGGCGACCCCGCTTCCCACTCCGGAAGCGGGGTCGCTTTATTCTGGCCACCAGCCATTTTTGGGGAGATAGGGCCATAAGTAATAGCAGCATAACAGCCGAGGTGAGAGCCAAAATACCGAAATTTGGGTATTGCCCACTCGGGGAAAGGAGAGTACCTTTGCACCGCAATTTTGGAATATCTACCACAAAACTAAGTATATTTTACCCTATGAAAACACGAATTATGCTGTGGGTGATGCTCCTGCTGAGCCTCACTTTGAGAGCCGAGGAGCCCCCAACCACACTCATTCCCCAGACCCCAACCGATGCCCATCTCTTCGGCCACGTTGTAGATGCCGAGACGGGTGATCACCTGGCCTATGCCACCATCACAATCGACGGCACCCCCTATGGCACCGTCACCGATGCCACGGGTCACTTCCTCTTCCGCAACCTCCGACCCGGCAACTACACAGTCACTGCCGAGGCACTGGGATACACCAGCCAATCGCTGAAGGCTGTCGTGAGCGAGGGCAACACCACCGAGCTCGAATTTGCCATCAGTCCTATGCCGATGATGCTCGACCAAGTGGTTGTGTCGAGCAGTCGCAGCGAGAGGCTCAAGCAGGAGGCCCCCTCGCTGGTGAGCGTCATCTCCTCCGACCTCTATGAGCGCGTAGCTTCGCAGTCGCTCAGCGGAGGCCTTGTGTTTCAGCCCGGCGTGAGGGTGGAGAACACCTGCCAAAACTGTGGTTTCCCACAGGTGAGGATCAATGGTTTGGATGGCAAGTACTCCCAGATTTTGGTCGACTCCCACCCTCTGTTTTCCTCGCTCACGGGCGTCTATGGCCTGGAGCAGATACCGGCCAATATGATTGAGCGCGTGGAGGTGTTGCGAGGCGGCGGCTCGGCTCTCTACGGTTCGAGCGCCATTGGTGGCACCATCAACGTCATCACCAAGGAGCCCAAAACAAGTATGGCCGAGATGGCCCACACCACCACCGCCATTGGTATGACAGGCGCTACGGAGAGCACCACCACCCTCAATGCATCGCTCGTGTCGGCCAGCCGCAAGGCAGCCATCAGCGTCTTTGCACAGACCCGCAGTGGCGACGGCTACGACCACGATGGCGATGGTTTCACCGAGATTCTCACCACCGCCTCCGAGGCGCTCGGTATGAGGAGCTACTTCCGCACAGGCCCCTACTCGCGTGTGACCGCCCAATACCACCGTATCAACGACTATCGCCGAGGTGGCGACCAGCTCGACCGTCCCCAACACGAGGCTCTGGTGTGTGAGCAGGCCGACCACACGATCGATGGCGGTAGCCTCACCTACGATTGGAGCGACCCCACCCACACCAATCGCATCAATCTCTACGCCTCCTTCCAGAACACCCAGCGCAGCAGCTACTATGGCGCAGGCCAAGACCCCAACGCCTATGGCCGCACCCACGACCTCACCGCAGCCTCGGGTGTGCAGTATATCCACGAGTTCGACCATCTGCTTTTTATGCCCTCCGAGCTCACCGTGGGTGGTGAGTGGAGCCACAACGACCTCCACGACACCTCTCTCGGCTATGGCATCGACACCAAGCAAGTGGTGAACATCTGGGGCACCTACTTCCAGAATGAGTGGAAAAACCGCCGTCTCTCGCTCCTTTTGGGTGGACGTTTGGACAAACACTCCCTTGTGGAGAGCCCCATCTTCTCGCCCCGCGTGAATGTTCGTTTCAACCCCTCGGCCGAGTGGAGCCTCAGGGCAAGCTATGCGGGTGGCTACCGCGCACCCCAGGCCTACGATGAGGATCTCCACATTGCCATCGTGGGTGGCGAGCGCACCCGAATAATGCTGGCCGACGATCTCCGCGAGGAGCGTTCGACCACTTGGAGCCTCTCGGCAGAGTACTCCGCATCGTTCACCAACAGTGCCTACAACATTGTGGCCGAGCTCTTCCACACCACCCTCAACGACGTCTTTACCCTCCGCGAGATTGGCCACGACGGCAATGGCGTAGCTCTTCAGGAGCGCTACAACGGCTCGGGAGCCACCGTGGGAGGCATCAACCTCGAGGGTAGGGCTATGTTTGGACTCCAGACCGAGCTTCAGGCAGGCATCACCGCCCAGCGCAGCCGCTATATGGAGCCCGAGCAGTGGAGCGACACCGCCCCCGCAGAGAGTCGTATGTTCCGCACCCCCGACATCTACGGCTACCTCACCATCTCTCTCAAGCCCCTCAACGGTTTGGCCGTCGACATCACCGGCAACTACACCGGCTCGATGCTCGTGCAGCACTATGCCGGCTGGATTGAGGAGGATGTGGCCGAGGTGACACCCGACTTCTGGGATATGAACCTCCGCGTGGCCTACAAGCTCAAGCTATTCAGCGACACCAACTTGGAGCTCTTCGGCGGCGTGAAGAACATCTTCAATGCCTACCAGAGCGACTTCGACCAAGGTGCCGAGCGTGACTCGGGATATGTCTATGGCCCCCTGCAACCTCGCAGCGCCTTCCTCGGTGCGAAGATCAGCTTCTAAAGGACCTCGCTCCTATGATAGGCCCCCATCTACCACACAAGTAGACGGGGGCCTTACTATTTTCTCGCGATAGTTTGGAACGGATTTTGCCACGCTGTGCAATCGAATCAATTCCTACGAATCACTATGAAAAGAATCCTACTCCTCTGCGTGCTCCTCGCTGCACTCACACCAACACTCCACTCACAAACCACCCTCCACAACCACCCCTCCGTAGTTCTAACCTCCGAGGGCCTATGGAACACATCGAGTGGTGTGGCCAATTGGGTCAACCTTCTGGACGTCAACTACAACTTTGCGCTCTGGGAAGGAGCCACCCTCTCTCTCGACCTGCTCGCCATAGCCAATCTGCGCGCCGAGCAGGGCAAAAGTGGTGTGGCCGACCACCTCCACCTCTTCTCTGCCATAGAGGACACCCCCTCCACTCTTGCTCTTCTGGCCCTGGGGGTGGGACAGAAGTTTCTGGATGAACGGCTGGAGGTATGGTTGGGTGTGCGTAACCTCTCGAAAGACTATTTCGACACCCCCTGGAACTCCATATTCACCTCCGCCATGAATGGACTCTTCCCCACCATTGCAGGCAACTTTGCTGTGGCCGACCCTCCCGCATCGGCAATGGCACTCCACACCGAATGGCACCCCTTTGAGGGCTTCGCCTTGAAGGCGTCGCTCTACGACGGCGTGGCCTCCGACAAGTGGGCCGATATCTTCCGACTCAACATCCACCGGGATGGGTTCTTCTCCATCGGCGAGGTGAGCTATCAGGGCAGGGACGGAGGCTATGTGGGCAACTACCACTTGGGGGCTACCTTCGGATTTGCACCCCTTGCAAGCACTCTCGAGCGGGGCAGCCACCACAAATCGCACCACGCATCCACCTGGATACTCATCGAACAACCCCTCTACATTTGGGGTGGTGGCAAGGAGTTGGAGTTGATGGCGCAGGGCGGATGGGCACCCAAAAGCGACTGCAAGTGGTATGGCGAGGCGGGACTCATCTGTCGCTCGCTCTTTGTCGAGAGCGACTACATCGGCACCCAGATAAGTCGCAGCCTCTGCACACTCGGAGGCGAGACCCACTTGGAGTTCACCTACTCACTCCCGTGGCAATTGGGCACCCTCCAACCCGCCATCCATCGCGTGTGGGCAGCAGAGAACACCTCCACGCTGGCGATGCTCAAAGTCGTAATAGAGATTTAGTAAACGCCTCATAAGAAAAATAGAGAGCGGCCCACACCATTGTGAGCCGCTCCATCTATTTGACCACCGTTCTTCCGAGCCACACCATCGCCACTCCGAGGGCTACGCTGGTGGCAATGTATGTTGCAAACAAGCCCCATTGTCCTCGCTGAAGCAGTAGGAAGATGTCGTCGGCAAAGGTCGAGAAGGTGGTGAAGCCGCCACAGAATCCCGTGATGAGCACCGCGCTTGCCGCAGGCCCCAGCACTCCCCGCTCCTCCGCCAATCCGAAGAGAACGCCTATCAAAAAACTACCCACAATATTCACCACAAAGGTCCCCAACGGGAATCCCCCGAGGTGGATGTGGGCGCAGAGTTTGCCGGTGAGGAATCGTAGAGCCGTGCCCACGAATCCGCCACATCCGGCAAGTAGCATCATTTTAACCATAGCATCCAAATTTATGTTGTTTCACATCATTATTTCGAGCAGTAGAGCGGCAACATTCGTGCCCAAAACGCATCAACTCTGGCAAGACTTTTGCAACCTCTGTGTGTGCCCTTCCTAAATAGAACACAAAGTTAAACTTCATTTACTAAAACAACAACAAATTATGCATTTGACACCGAGAGAACAAGACAAACTCCTGCTGCTCACAATGGGACTCATTGCCGAGCGACGCAAGGCCAAGGGGCTCAAACTCAACCATCCGGAGGCTGTGGCCTACATCACCTGCAACGCCCTCGAGGGTGCTCGCGAAGGCAAAAGCGTGGAGCAGGTTATGAGCGATGCAGCCAAAGTACTCACCCGAGAGGATGTGATGGAGGGTGTGGCCGATATGATTTCACTCCTCCAAGTGGAAGCCGTATTCACCGACGGTTCACGCTTGGTAAGCATTCACAATCCCATAAAATAATCCCTCATACCTATGAAAACATCCCCCAACAATCCCCCACAGGCAGACTCCGCAACCACCCAAGGCTGCTCCTCGTGCCACACCTCCTCCACACCCGTGGGAGGCACCCTCCTCGCCAATGGCGACATTCCTCTCAACCCCACCAAAGCGGTGACCACCATCACCGTACGCAACACAGGCGATAGGCCCATACAGGTGGGCTCCCACTTCCATTTCTTCGAGGTCAACCGTATGCTCGAATTCGACCGCGAGAGTGCCTTTGGTTGCCACCTCAACATCCCCGCCACCACTGCCATCCGTTTCGAAGCAGGCGAGGAGCGCAAGGTGGAGCTCGTACCCTATGGAGGCAAGCGTCGCATCATCGGCTTCGGCGGACTTGTGAATGGTTGGGCAGGCTCGACCCTCCACCCCGCCTACACCCCCACCCTCGCAAAATCAATGGGCCGAGCATATAAACGAGGCTACAAATGTATCAAAAAATAGACCCCTATGGCAACAATCTCACGCAAACAATACAACGACCTCTATGGTCCCACAGTCGGCGACCGCATCCGACTTGCAAACACAGACCTCTTCATAGCCATCGAGCGCGATCTCCGTGGAGACGCCGGTGACGAGGTTGTCTACGGCGGAGGCAAAACCCTGCGCGACGGTATGGCTCTCGACAACACCCTCACCTCCGCCGACGGAGCACTCGACTTGGTCATCACCAATGTCACCATCGTCGACCCCCTGCTCGGCGTGGTCAAAGCCGACATCGGCATTCGCAACGGCCTCATTGCAGGCATAGGCAAATCGGGCAACCCCAACACTATGAACCACATCACTCCCGGGATGGTCACCGGTGCCGCCACCGACGCCATCAGCGGCGAGCACCTGATTCTCACCGCCGGAGGCATCGACGGACACGTCCACTTCATCTCGCCACAGCAGGCCGAAGCAGCCCTCTCGGGAGGCATCACCACCCTCATTGGTGGCGGCATAGGCCCCACCGACGGCACCAATGGCACAACCATCACCTCGGGTAATCGCAACATCGAACGTATGTTGCAGGCCGCCGAAGCCCTCCCCGTGAACATCGGATTTCTCGGCAAGGGCAACTGCTCCACCTCGCGCCCCATCGAGGAGCAGATTGAGCAGGGTGTGATGGGTCTGAAAATCCACGAAGATTGGGGTTCGACTCCCAGGGCCATCGACACCGCACTCTCTGCGGCCGACCGACACGACGTGCAGGTTGCAATCCACACCGACACCCTCAATGAGGGAGGCTATGTGGAGGATACTATTGCGGCCATAGCCGGACGCACCATCCACACCTACCACACCGAGGGTGCCGGAGGCGGACACGCTCCCGACCTGCTGCGCGTGGCCTCCGAGCTCAACGTGCTCCCCTCTTCGACCAATCCCACCCTCCCCTACGGCATCAACTCCCAGGCCGAGCTCTTCGATATGATTATGGTGTGCCACAACCTCAACCCCAGCATCCCCTCCGATGTGGCCTTTGCCGAGAGCAGGGTGAGACCCGACACTCAGGCAGCCGAGAACTTCCTCCACGACATAGGAGCCATCTCGATGTTCTCATCCGACTCGCAGGCTATGGGTCGTGTGGGTGAGAGTTTTATGAGGGCCATTCAGACTGCCTGCTATATGAAAAACCGCACCGGCCGACTCCCCGAAGATGCTCCCGACAACGACAACTTCCGAGTCCTGCGCTACGTTGCAAAGGTGACCATCAATCCCGCCATCACCTATGGCATATCCTCCCTCTTCGGCTCGGTTACCGTGGGTAAGGTTGCCGACCTTGTCCTCTGGGAGCCTGCAATGTTTGGTGCCAAACCAAAGATGGTGATCAAGGGAGGCTCGGTTGCTTGGTCGGAGATGGGCGACCCCAACTCGTCGCTACCCACACCACAGCCCATCCTTTATCGCCCGATGTTCGGTGCCATAGGCAAGGCACTCCCTGCCTCGTGTTGGACATTTGTTTCGAAGGCAGCCCAAGAGAGGTGCATAGGCAAGCGTCTGGGTCTCGAGCGCAACATTATGGCCGTGGGCGGCACCCGTTCTCTCACCAAGGAGGATATGATTCTCAACAATGCCACACCCTACATTGAGGTGAATCCCGAAACATTCCGAGTGAAAGCCGACGGGCGTGAGATTGCCCTCACTCCCGCCAATCGAATCTCGCTCGCACAACTCTATTGGTTCTCATAACACGCAACAACACGCCACAATGGAAGTATACACGAAAATCATTGGCAACAGCCACACCCCCGAGTGGCAACCACTCATAGAAAAGGCCACCATAGACTACATCGAACTCGACCAATGGAATGCCCAGAAGAGTCGTCTGCTCGCCATTGGCAACAGTGGTAGGCCCTATGCTATGGCCTTCGGACGTGGGACACGACTCTCCGACGGGGATATCATCGCCTACGACAACGAGGCTCAAACGGCCTCGGTCGTGAGGCTCAAATTGGGCGATGTGCTCGTGGTGGATCTCTCGTCGCTGATGCGTCTGCCTCGCAACGAGGCCATAGCCACGGCCATCGAAATAGGTCACGCCATTGGCAATCAACACTGGGCTGCACTCACACGGGGTGAGAGCCTCTTCATCCCGCTCACCGTAGACCGCAAGGTGATGCTCAGTGTGCTCCACACCTACAATTTCGACGCCATCTCCTACACCTTCCGCCCCGGAAGTGAGATTGTTCCCTTCCTCTCCCCTTCGGAGATTCGCACCCTGTTCGGCTCCTCCTCGCCCCACGAGCACGCCAACCACAACCACCAACCACCCCACCATTTCGACGAGTATGTCTAATCAAGCAGCCACTCTTCTGTCGCTCTTTCGTCTGGCTCAACTCGCCGATGGCACCCTTCCCGTGGGGGCGTTTAGTTTCTCGCTCGGGCTCGAGGCAGCCGTGGGGGAGGGAATTGTGAGCGATGCCGAGGAGTTGGAGGAGTTTGCCCGAGGGGCACTCTATGTTGCCGCCGAGTCGGACTGCGTCATCCTCACCGAAGCCTTTCGTGCCGAGAGTTGCGGAGATTTCACAAGGGTCGATGCCCTCGACCATCATCTGCTCACCCTCAAGGCGGGAGATGAGGTGAGGGCAATGACCCTCCGTATGGGCAATCGCCTCGCCACCCTCCTCCACTCCATAGCTCCTTCGCCGCGCACAGCCGAATATCTACTCCACTTGGAGAGTGGCACAGCGGTTGGTAGCTACCCTGTGGTGCAGGCCCTTGCGGGGGTGCGACTCGGCATCGACGAGGAGTCGCTCTACGCGGCACACCTCTATGGGGTGGCCAACACGGTGGTCTCTTCGGCCCTAAGGCTGATGTCCATCACCCACTTCGAGACACAGAGGATACTCTTCCGTCTCGGTCCACTGTGCGAGAGGCTCTACACTCTTTATGCCGACCTTTCGCTCGACTCGCTCACCAGCTTTGCACCCCTCCACGAACTCGCTGCTTCGCTCCACGAGCGGGGTCAAAGAAGGCTTTTTATGAATTGACAAGTCACATCACCTTTTATGGATGCTAATCACAAAACCACCTGCCGCATCGGCATCGGAGGCCCCGTAGGCTCCGGCAAGACGGCACTCATCGAGACCCTCACTCCGCGGCTCTTGGCCAAAGGACTCAAAGTGGTCATCATCACCAACGATATCGTCACCACCGAGGATGCCCAACACGTTCGGCGCATCCTCCGAGGCACTCTCGCCGAAGACCACATTGCAGGTGTGGAGACGGGCGCCTGCCCCCACACCGCAGTGAGAGAGGACCCCTCGATGAATCTCATCGCCGTGGAGGAGATGGAGGCGAGGTTTCCCGACACCGACATTCTTTTCATCGAATCGGGGGGCGACAACCTCACCCTCACCTTCTCGCCCGCGCTGGTCGACTTCTTCATCTACGTCATCGACGTGGCTGCAGGCGACAAGATTCCGCGCAAGGATGGCCCCGGCATATCCCACAGCGACATTCTCGTCATCAACAAGACCGACCTCGCACCCTACGTTCACGCCGACCTCGAGGTGATGCGCCACGACTCGCGGATGATGAGGGGCAACAAGCCCTTTGTGATGACCAATTGTTTCACGGGTGAAGGCATCGAAGAGCTACTCGGGCTCATTGAGCAGATGGCCCTCTTCGACTTCAGGCAAAAGCTATGAGGTTAGAAGGGGAAAAACGGGGCGAATTGGAGATGGAGTTTCGGCTCGAGCCCACGTCGGGTCGCACCATCCTCACCCATCTCTACCGTCGTGTGCCATTGGTGGTGCAGCAGGCCCTCTATTTCGACGAGGAGTTGCCCCTGCTACCCTGCGTCTACATACTCTCGTCGGGAGGTCCCTATGTGGAGTCGGACCGTCACTCCATCCGCATCACCCTCGGCGAGAGTGCAATGGCACACATCTCCACCGGTGCTGCCACGCAGATTGGCTCGATGGAGAGAGATGTGGCGGAGTGTCGTCAGCAGATAACTCTCTCTCGCGGAGCCTATCTGGAGTGGTTGCCGAGAGCTTTGATTCCCAGCCGCGAGTCCACCTATCGCTGCCACACGGAGGTTGTTGCCCACCCCGAAGCGACATTCTGCATTGGCGAGGTGGTGGCGTGTGGCAGGCTCCACAGCGGCGAGCGTTTCGACTACACCGAGTTGCATCTCTCCACCACCATAGTTCGGCCTACGGGCCAGGTGGTGGCACGCGACGGACTCCGCCTGAAGCCCCAGATTCGCCACCCCAGCGAGCCCTCGCTCCTGGGAGGTTTCACCCACTTCGGCACCGCCATCATAGGCTCCACACCCGAGGTTGTCGACGCCATCTACGGCTTGGTGGAACCAATTTCGCGTCCCGACTCACAACTCTCCATTGCCCGCATCGGCGGTGGATGGGGATTGATAGTACGACTCTTGGGCAATAGTGCCGAACAAATAGGAAGCGAGATTCGTCGTCTCTGTTCGATTGTTCGCACACAGGTCAAGGGAGTCCCTCTGCCACCCGAGTTCCTATGGAGATGAGACTCTTTGAAAACAACAAACACACACCTTCAGACCAACTATGAAACACAACTTCTTCCTATCCACCCTGCGCGGACCAGCGCAGGTGATATTTCAGGCCAACGCCCTCACAGGAGCACTCATCCTCCTGGGAATCTGCGCGGGCGCCATAGCAAGCGGCAAGTGGGAGATTGCCGTGGGTGCCCCGCTGGGCCTCCTCGTCTCCCACCTCACCGGTCTCCTTCTGCGACTCCCCAAAGACGAGGGAGTGGCGGGCCTGTGGGGCTTCAACGGCTTCTTGGTTGGATGCGCCGTTCCCACTTTCGTGGCCCCATCGACACTGATGTGGATTGTTGTGGTGCTTTGTTCGGCAATGACCACGTGGGTGAGGGTGGGACTCAATCTGGTGGGTGCTGCCCACAAGGTCAACTCGCTCACCTTCCCATTCGTGCTATGCACTTGGCTATTTCTTGCCTCCTCACGTCTACTCGATGGGATGGATGGAGTGGGCCTCTCCCATCCGATGCTCCCTGCCATCCACCATTTCGACTCTTCGGCCCTCCTGCCTTCGACACTCTTGGAGGCCATTGAGTGGCCGCTGCGCGGTGTGGCACAGATTATGCTCTCCGATTCTGCGGTTGTCGGACTAACGATCCTCATTGCTCTGGCCATCAATTCACCGCGAGCATCCTTATGGACTCTTGTCGGCTCCGTCATTGGCACCTATGGGGCGATGCTGGCGGGTGGATCGCAGGTGGCAGTTGAGAGTGGTCTCTATGGCTACTCGCCGGCGCTCACAGCCGTAGCCCTCGGTGCCGTATTCTACCCCTCGTCGGTTGGGTCGGCAATATGGGCCATACTCGGAGCCATCGTCACCCTCTTTGTGCAGGCGGCCACCAACCTCCTGCTCGAGCCCCTCGGACTCCCTGCCCTGACAGCCCCATTTTGCATCACCACCTGGCTCTTCCTGCTGCCACTCCTATCCTTTGCACCCAACCACAAGGCCGATCACTCCTCGTGGCACAAGGCGAAAAGTAGCACAGCAGACAGCAACAATTAACCACCTAATACTCAACTAAAAAACAATTTACATTATGCACGTTCCAAACCATCTTGTCTCGCCCGAAGCAGCCATCGTTGGCTCCGTAGTTGCCGTAGCCCTCATAGGGGTGGCAATCGCTAAAGTTCGCACCACCACACCACGCCGAACACTCCCCCTCGTGTGGGCCGTTGGCGCTCTCCTGTTCGCATCGCAGATGATCAACATTCCCATCGGCACACTCGGCTACAGTGGCCACCTCGTGGGTGGCATACTCGCCGCCGCGCTACTCGGCCCCTGGCTCGGATTCCTCACCCTCAGCGGAGTCATCGCCCTCCAAGCACTTCTGTTCACCGACGGAGGTATTCTTGCCCTCGGATGGAACATAGTCAATATGGCAGCCATCGGGGCACTCGTGGTCTACCCCCTCATTTTCCGTCCCATTGCCAAGCGTTCCACCACCCCAATGCGCTATCTGCTTGCCGCCATCGCAGCCTCGGTGGTTGCCATCGTAGCAGGTGCAGCAGCAGTTGTGGGTGAGGCAGCAGTCTCGGGTGTGGCCGTTGGGTCGTTGGGCGAGTTCTTCGGCTCTATGCTCTCCACCCACGCCATCATCTCGCTCCTTGAGGGTGGCATCACCGGAGCCGCACTCGCACTCATCGCAGCACGCCAACCCTCCCTCCTTGAGAGTTTCCCCCATCGCAGGATGAATGGATTGAAACAATCGGCCCACAGAGCCGTGGTCACCATCTCGCTCTGTGCACTCTTCATTGGTGGAGTCCTCTCGACATTAGCCTCGGAGCACCCCGACGGACTCGAGTGGTCCATCCAGAACACCCTCACCACCAGCCAAAGCCAACTCCACACCGATGCAGAGGCATTGCAACAGAAGATGGCTCTCGCACCCGACTACGAGGGCGACTACACCGGACTCCTCGCCACCGCAGGCATTCTGCTTTGCGCGTGGATAAGCACCCCCTCGCGCCGCAAACAACAGCAGGCAAAGGAGCAGTAAACTTCCCGACCTACGGAGGCAAAAAAAGGACTCGCCGAAATGTCGGCGAGTCCTCACTATTTTATATTGGTATCCTCCAGACTACTTGAAGAGAGCCTTGTTGGTGTCCATCCACTCCACAAACTTGGCAACATCGAGGTCGTAACCGCGAGCATCACCCAGCTGATTGCCCTCTGCATCGAGGATCACATAGTGGGGCTGTGCGTTTGCACCAAACTGCTCGAGAGCGAAGTTGGAGTTGATCTTACCGAGGGTTTTGAGGACCTTGCCATTGGAAGCGATCACCCAATCCTTCTCATCCACCTTGGTCTTGTCGTCCACATAGAGGGCGCAAAGAACAAAGTCGTTCTCGAGTTTTGCCTTCACGGAGGGATCGCTCCACACCCTTGCCTCCATCTCGCGGCAGTTTACACAACCGTGGCCGGTGAAATCGAGGAAGATGGGTTTGCCCACCTTGGCAGCATAAGCCTTAGCCTCCTCGAGGTCGAAGAAGCCCTCAAGGCCGAGGGGAAGCTCCAAGAAGTCGCCATACTTAACGGCACCGATGTCCGATTCCTCGGAGGTGGCAGCAGACGAAGTGGTGGCCGAACCGCTACCAATCACAAAATCCTGGCTCTGGAGGGGAGGGAGGTAGCCCGAGAGGCCGCTCAGAGGCGCACCCCACATACCGGGAATCATATAGATCACAAAGGCAAATACGCCGATGGCTGCAAAGAGACGGAAGGTGGAAACATACTTAACCTCCGAGTCGTGTTTGAATTTGAGCTTACCCAAGAGGTAGAAACCGAGGAGGGTGAAGCAAACAATCCAGATGGCGAGGTAGATCTCCCTATCGAGAAGGCCCCAGTGGTAAACCTGGTCGGCGGTCGAAAGGAACTTGAGACCGAGGGCAACCTCAACGAAACCAAGCACAACCTTCACCGAGTTGAGCCAACCACCGCTCTTAGGCATCTTGTTGAGCAAGCCGGGGAAGAGGGCACACAGAACGAAGGGAACCGAGAAGGCGAGCGAGAAGGCCATCATTGCGAAGATGGGGGTCAGAACCTCACCCTGGGTAGCCTTGATGAGCACGGAGCCTACGATGGGACCGGTGCAGGAGAAGGATACGAGTACGAGGGTCAATGCGAGGAAGAACACACCACCAAGACCTTTCTTCTTGTCCACATTCTCGTCGCTCTTATTAACGAGTTTCGAGGGAAGAACAATCTCAAATGCACCGAAGAACGATGCAGCAAAGATCATAAATACGATGAAGAATACGATGTTGGGGAGCCAGTGTGTTGCAAGCCAGTTGAAGATGTCGGCAGTCACAGCGTCGCCACCCAAGATGCGAGTGATGAGAATCAGAGCCGCGATGGGGAGGGTGTAGAGAGCCACGATGAACACACCGTACATAATTGCGCGGAATTTGGCCTTGGCCTTATTCTCCGAGCCCTTCATAAAGAACGACACGGTCATAGGAACCATAGGGAACACGCAGGGGGTGAGAAGTGCAGCAAAACCCCAGATGATGGCCTCAATGATGGTTCCCCAGAAGTTACCACCGTTGCCGGAGGTCTCTGCGGGGGCAGCCTCTGCTTTCTCGGCCTTCTTTGCTTTTGCAGCAACAGCCTCTGCAATCACCTCTTTGCCGAGTTTCACATTGAGCTCAGCCTCGCCCATAAAGCAGTTCTCATCGGAGCACTCCTGCCAATTGATGGCGATAGCCACCTCAGCCTTCTTCTCGGTTGCAGCCACTTTCTGGGTGAAGGTAATCTCGCCCGCGTAGTCGCCCATATCTACCATAAAGATATCGTCGAAGTACTTGTGGGGCTCGCGTGCAGGAACGGTCTCGCCCTCGAGAACGATACCCTCGGAAGCAAACTCGATAGTGGTGGGGTTGTAGCCACCGAGTTCACCCATAGCGTAGATGTGCAGATGCTGGGGAATCTGTGCGGTTACATTGATGTTGTAGTAGCCCTCACCGAGGTTCTCCACCTCTGCGGTCCACTTGGTTCCGACAGGCTGCTCCTGAGCCATTACGGTTGTCGAGAGGAGTGTTGCCACTGCCACCAACAGGATTTTGAAAAATTTCATAAATGCTATAGAATTAAAGTTTAGGTTTATTTCCAAGCCACAAATATATCGTTTTTTTTCGGATATCCATCATCCACACCATTTTGCACCACGTTTTGACCATTTTTCCTCCATTTATGCCACACTTTCTATGCGACAGGGCACGTTTTGTGTACAGAATTTGCACAAACATCATTGTTTAACATCAATCCCCATCCACCTCAAGCTATGAAAAGACAACCATTCATCCTCCTCACTCTCCTGGCCATTATGACACTCACCACCCCAGCCATCGTCTCCGCACAAGCCCCACGCGGCAACTCCCGCGACGGCAGTTTTTTCACCCCCGAAGCACTCCCCTACAGCGTGTTGCATATGAGGGAGTTTATGCCCACAACCAACGTGCCACGCAACAACGACGTACCCCTCACCAACTTCCGCTACCGCCTTATGGAAGAGAGCATCGACCGACTCCTCTTCACTCCCATAGGTAGCGACACTCCCATATCGTGGAAGGAGTCGCTCGCACTCAACCACACCGACGGAATCATCATCCTCCACCAAGGCAAAATCGTCTACGAACGCTACTTCGGAGAGATGACCCCCACCTCACTCCACGCACTGATGAGCGTCTCCAAATCCTTCACAGGAACACTCGCAGAAACCCTCGTGGCAGAGGGGCTGCTCGACCCCACCCGCAAGGTTGCCTACTATCTCCCCGAGTTGGCCGAGAGTGGTTTTGGTGACGCCACAGTGAGGCAGGTGATGGATATGACCACCGCCATCCGCTACTCCGAGGAGTACACCGATCCTGACGCCGAAGTGTGGGGCTTCTCCGCCGCAGGCAACGCAATGCTTGTTCACCCCGAGGGTACGCCTCAAGGTTTCCACGACTACCTCGCCACCATCCAATCCAACGGGATACACGGCCAGCAATTTGGATATCGCACTGTCAACACCGACGTCTTGGGTTGGATTGTCGAGCGTGTGGGTGGCGCACCGCTGGCCGAGCAGTTGCAGAGCCGCATCTGGGGCCGTATGGGTATGGAGCAGGATGCCTACTATCAGGTGGACGCCACCGGAACGGCCTTTGCGGGCGGAGGTCTCAATGCATCCCTGCGCGATCTGGCCCGCTTCGGCGAGATGATGCGTTGCCGAGGCAGGTGGCACGGACGTCAGATTGTCCCCGCCGAGGCCGTCGACGACATCCGCTTTGGCTCCGACCCCGCGCCCTTTGAGGCCTCCTCCTACTCGAAGCACCTCCCCGGCTGGAGCTATCGCTCGATGTGGTGGATAACCAACAACCCCGGAGGTGCATTTATGGCTCGTGGAGTCCACGGACAGGCCATCTACATCGACCCGATGGCGGAGATGGTCATTGTCCGCAACGCCTCCCATCCCCAAGCCTCCAACATCCACAACGACGCCATCTCCCTACCTGCCTATCAGGCTGTTGCCGACTTCCTATCGGGTGCGAGGTAGACACACACTCGGAAAGAAAAAATTGCCCCCACGGTCTTGAATACCGTGGGGGCAATCCATATTATGCAAAGCAGCGATGGGCGCTACTCAACAGTTTTCGAGAGTTCCTCTGCGCGTGCGAGTGCTTTGTGGATGTGGTCGAGGACATTCTCCTTGCCCACCTTCTCCACAACACCGGCCTGCTCGAGAGCGAGTCGCACATCCTTATTGACACCCGAGAGGATGATGGTCTTACCCTCCTTGAGTGCCGAGTCGATGAAGATCTCAAGGTTGTGGACACCCGTAGCATCGATGAAGTTTACCCTACGCATACGGATAATCCTTATCACATTGTTATTCTTGCCCCTCTGCAACTCCTCAAACCTATTGGCCACGCCGAAGAAGAAGGGACCATCAATCTCATAGACCTCGGTGTAATCGGGGATGATGAGCTTCTCGTCGCTCTCGCCGTCGCTATTGAGGGCCATCTCTTTCTCAACAACCGAGACGTGAACGCTCTCCATAACTCGTTTCATAAAGAGCACAACGGCCAGAATCAGACCCACCTCGATTGCGATGGTGAGGTCGAAAATGACGGTCAGAAGCAGGGTGAGGAACAACACTGCAATGTCACCCCTGGACTGACGACACATCGAGCGGATAGTTCTCCAGCCACTCATATTGTAGGAGACCACAATCAGCACACCCGCCAAGCAGGGCATAGGAATGAGGCCCACGAGGTCGCCAAGGAAGAGGAGCACCAGAAGCAGCACCAGAGTGTGGACAATGCCTGCAACGGGGGTGCGACCACCATTGTTGATGTTTGCCATAGTGCGGGCGATAGCGCCGGTGGCGGGGATACCGCCGAAGAAGGGCACAATCATATTGGCCACACCGTTACCGATGAGCTCAGTGTTGGAGTTGTGCTTGTCGGAAA
>JAFPBB010000047.1 GCA_017390585.1 Tidjanibacter sp.
AACCGTTTTCATTGCTACCCCCGTTTTGTCGGAGGTTCAGCTTGAGGAGCTGTTTGGCAAATTCCAAGGTGTAATCACCGAGAACGGCGGTCAGATCGTAAATGCAGAGGCTTGGGGTTTGAAAAAACTCGCTTATGCTATACAGAAGAAGACCACCGGTTACTATTTCCTTATCGAGTTCACTGGCGAGGGCAGCCTCATCGAGACCCTCGAGAAACAGTATCGTCGCGACGAGCGCGTTATCCGTTTCCTCTCGTTCCGTCAGGACAAACACGCAGTTGAGTACTCGATCAAACGCCGCAACAAACTTGCAGGCAAAGTTAACGCTGAGGTTGCAGAGACCGAGGCTAATGTAGAACCCGAAGTAGCAGAGGAGGCATAAACTATGGCAGCACCTGTAAAAAACGATAGCGAGATCCGCTACCTCAACCCCGTTTCGGTTGACGTTAAAAAGAAAAAATACTGCCGTTTCAAAAAGAGCGGTATCAAATACATCGACTACAAGGATGGCGAGTTCTTGAAGAAGTTCCTCAACGAGCAGGGTAAGATTCTTCCCCGTCGTTTGACCGGTACTTCGCAGAAATACCAGAAGAAAGTGGCTCAGGCTGTTAAGCGTGCTCGCCACCTCGCAATCTTGCCTTTCGTAACCGATATGATGAAATAATTAGAAGGAGGACAAGACTATGCAGATTATTCTTATCAAAGACGTAGAGAAATTGGGTTATGCAAACGACATCGTTGACGTAAAACCCGGATATGCAAACAACTTCCTTCTCCCCCAGGGCTACGCTAAAGTAGCTACCGAGTCGGCTAAGAAAGTTTTGGCAGAGAACATTCGCCAGAGGGCTCACAAAGAGGCTAAACTCCTTGCTGATGCTCAGGCACTCGCAGAGAAAATCGAGAATCTTCCCCTCACCCTCACCGCTAAGGCAGAGGAGGAGAAAATCTTCGGTAGCATCACTTCCGCTGACCTCGCAGCAGCTCTCGCAGAGAAAGGTGTTGAGGTTGACCGCAAGACTATCGATGTTGATGCCGTTAAGACTCTCGGTGAGTATGTAGCAACCGTTAAACTCCACAGGGAGGTTAAAGCAACCATTCACTTCTCGGTTGTAGCAGAGTAACTTTTTTAATACAGACAAGACGATGAAAAAAGATATCCATCCTAAAAATTATCGTATCGTTGCATTCAAAGATATGTCCAACGATCACGTTTTTCTCTGCCGCTCGGCAGTGAATACCAAAGAGACCTTGGAGGTGGACGGCGTTGAGTATCCCGTTTACAAAATGGAGATTTCGAACACTTCGCACCCCTTCTACACCGGTAAGATGAAACTCGTTGATACCGCAGGTCGCGTTGATAAGTTTATGCAGCGCTACGCTCGCTACAAAAAACGCTAATCGCTTTGCGTATATATTTGGAGGTCGGACTCGCAGGAGTTCGACCTCTTTTTTTGTGCCTACTATAATTTTTTTTCTGTAGAAGATTTGGAGGTTAAGAAATTCTTTCTACCTTTGCAGTGTACTAATACAATAATACACCAATACACTATGATTACAGTAAAGAATCTAACCTTCCATTACCGTGGTAAGAACCATCTCTACCGCGATTTCTCGCTCCACATCGAGCGAGGGGGCATCTACGGCCTGCTGGGTAGCAACGGCATTGGCAAGAGTACCCTGTTGAAACTTATGTGTGGTCTGCTCTCCCCCGATGCAGGCGAGGTGAATCTCTTTGGTCGCAGGAGCCGCACGAGGAGTGTGGAGTTGCTTTCGGATATCTTCTTGGTGCCCGAGGAGTTTGAGTTACCCAAGGTGACCCTTGGTGAGTTTGTCAGACTCACTACCCCCTTCTACCCTTCGTTTGACCACTCGTTTTTGGCCGAGGCTTTGCGAAGGTTTGAGGTTGGGATGGATGAGGAGTTCCACTCGATGTCGATGGGTCAGCGCAAGAAGGCCTACATTGCCTTTGCTATGGCGGCCAAGACTTCGTTGCTTCTGCTCGACGAGCCCACCAACGGCCTCGATATCACCTCCAAAGCTACTTTCCGCAGTCTGCTGGCCGAGTGGGCTACGCCCGAGCGCACTGCCATCATCTCCACCCATCAGGTGAGGGAGGTGGCCAATATGTTTGACCACATTGTGATTATCGACCACAAGGGCTTGGTGGTGGATAGCTCGGTCTATGAGATAAGCGAAAGGCTGAAATTCTCGGTGGAGAGCTCGGCCGATGGTGCTCTCTACAGCCAATCGACCCTCGGCGGCTATGCTACCGTGAGGGAGAATGTGGATGGCTCAGAGAGTAATCCCGACATTGAGCTCCTTTTCGGTGCAGCCACTACTGCGCGAGAGGAGATTATCCGTATCCTAAACCCCTCAACTAACCACTAAAATCCTTTGACGATTATGAACAAAAGTTTTTCACTCCGTCGTTTGTGGCTCTTTGCCCGCAAACACTATTCCGAGAATCGCCGCCACTACTTGGTGGGCGTGGCTTGCTACGCATTGGTGCTCTTTGTCTGTTTCTGGAGCTGGCTGGGTGGCGAGTTTGAGAACGATGTGGTGTTGGAGATGGCCTTCTTGTGGTCTGCAATGGTTATGCCCATCTTGGTTGCCCAGATTAGTTTTGCCGATTCGATGAAGCGCGGTAGCCGCCAGATGCACTACACACTCCCCGCCACGCAGGGCGAAAAGTTCTTCTTTGCACTGCTCAACACACTTGTTGTGTCGGCCGCTGCCATTGCGGTGTGTGAGGTGGGTGCAAGCCTTCTGTTCGCCGAAGTACCCGAGCGATTTGGTGCCGACCGAGGTAATTCTGTCCTGGGCCATTGGTTTGCGAATGTTGGGCAACTCACTGCACTCTCGACACTATTTATGGGCGGTGCTGTGCTCGGCTGCTCGGCGTCGAAGGATTGGCGCAGCAAGACTTGGATATTCGTTTGGGTGGCGATGGTGTTGGTCTACTTCACCCCCCATTTCTTCCTCTCGCCAGGTGGCGACTACACGATTGGCACGGATAGTTTCCTCATCGGTGGCAACACACTCTACTGTGACTACACCACCGCTGGAGGACTCCAAGTGGGATTCCTTACACCCCCTGTGCTCCCATTCTACGAGTGGTACAACATCGTTGTTCCGGCACTTTTGATGGTAGTAGGGTGGTTTAAGTATCGCGAACGAGAAATTAGCTAAGCCGCTATGGATTTTGGAACCAATAAACCCATCTATCTCCACATCTACGACATTGTGGCAGAGAGGATTATTTCGGGCCTATGGCACGAGGGTGACCGTGTGCCCTCGGTGAGGGAGCTCGCTGCGGAGTTGCAGGTCAATCCCAACACTGTGATGCGTGCCTACGATGCCCTGCAACAGGGTGGGCTCATTGCACCCACCCGTGGTATCGGCTACTTTGTGGCCGAGGGAGCTGCTGCCCGTGCGCTGGAGGAGAGCCGCAGGGAGTTTGTGGAGAACGAACTCTCGCAACTCTTCCGCCGTATGGATGCCCTCGGATTTACACCCGAGGAGATAACCAAACTCTATTCCAACTATAAAACTAACTCGACAAATGAAAACAAGTAATAAGATTCTGATAGGAGCCATTGCGCTCAACGTCATCCTTGGAGCCCTCCTCGTGGGCATTAGCCACAGTAGAGGCGAGGCTATCCGCAGGGAGATTGCACCCGTGATGCAACAGATTGAAAACACAACGATTAGGGTGGTGAAGATGGCCAACCCCAAGAGTGACTATGTCGTCAGCGGAAGGAGCGGACTTGGCAGAGCTGTGAGGTTTATCTACGATTCGCCTGCCGTCGGCGAACTCCGTGTGGAGGGCGACACCCTGGTGGTGGACACCGATAAGCGCGTGGTGATCCGTCTGGAGCAGGTGGACTACATCATCCATCGCGACGGCTACGTCGAGGAGTGTGGCTCCGAGAAAGTCTATATTCCCAACTAATTTGCGACAGCGCAATCCCCCCCCAACTCATACGATAATAAAGTTTGTGAAAGAGGGCGGCCCACTTCTGCGGGTCGCCCTCTTGTGATGTGTGTGAAACCGTCGGTCTACTCCTCGTCGAGGCCAAGCAGACGGCACATAATCTTGGGTACGTCGGTGTTCTCCATCACGCCGCTAAAATGCTCTGCACCTGTGCCATAGGCAAACAGAGGAACCATTCCGCCCGTGTGGCCGCCCGTGGTCCACGCATAGTCCACCTGATGGTCGTGGAGGTCGAAGGTGCGATTGCCATTGACGATTGTCAGGCCACCTGTTTCGTGGTCGGCAGTCACCACCACGAGTGTGCCTGGATGGGTGTCGGCATAGTCGAATGCGATGGCAACGGCGGAGTCGAAATCGTAGATTTCTGCCAACATTGCCTGAAGGTCGTGGCCGTGTGCCTTGCCATCAATTTGTGAGCCCTCCACCATAATGAAGAAACCATCATCTTTGGCGTTATTAGTCAGAATCTCAAGTGCTTTGGATGTTGCCTGGGGGAGGAAACTGCCTCTACCCTCAAGCTCGGAGGGCATAGAACCCTCTGTGGGCAGGAGGGCCACCTTGCCCTCGGAGATGTTCTCCAACTCATCGAGTGTGTATGCCACGGTGTAGCCCCTCTGGCGGAGAGTGTCGAGGAGGTTGAGCGAGTCGGCACGCTGGTCGAAACGCTTGCTGCCGCCGCCGAAGAAGATGTCGAGTTGATTGGAGAGGTAGTAGGTGGCAATTTCGTCCTCCTTGTGTCGGTTGTCGACGTGTGCAACAAAGGCTGCGGGGGTGGCATTTGTCACGGGATAGGTGGCAATGACTCCGGTGGCCATACCTGCCTTCTCGGCCTTCTCACGGATGGAGGGGTGGGCAATGCCGTCGGGAGTGACGCCAATCATTCCGTTGTTGGTTTTGTATCCCGTGGCGAGAGCAGTGCCTGCGGCTGCCGAGTCGGTAATGCGGTTGTTGGCGGAGTAGGTCTTGCACAGACCCACTGCGTGGGCGCGCTCCAAGTGGAGAGGGGAGTAGTCGCCGCCAATCTGGGCTGCGGAGATGTGTGCAATACCCATACCGTCGCCTATCATATAAATGATGTTGCGAACCTCTGGCTCGCGCTCCTCAAAGAGGTAGTCGACGCCCTTGGATACAAGGCCACCGATGAGTACGATAAAGAAGATTTTGATGATTGTCGGGAGTTTGTGTAGTAGCGATCTCATAGCTTTCTGATGTGATTTTTGTTGTTTCTATGCAAAGGTAGTGAATTTATTGTATCGATGTTGTGAAATGGCCCTATGGAGTGTGAATTTTTTGCAAAAAAATCATAACTTTGCACTCGTGCAAAGCTATCGACCGAGGCACTTGTGTGACTCGTGGGCGGAGTGATGCGAATTTCTATCCGAAGAGACGATAATTCAAATTTAGCATAGATGAAACGAGTATCCTTTATCATCCTTGCGGGCCTAATGTTGCTCGCATCCTGCAAAGAGGCCCCCAAACAGCAGGCCTCGCGTGAGAGAGTCTACAAAACTATGGTTGTGGAAGCTGCCGACAGAACACTAACCACCGGCTACGCTGCCACTATCAGCGGATGTCAAACGGTGGAGATTCGCCCCCAGGTGAGCGGTATGATCACCGACATCCTCATCAATGAGGGTGACTTGGTGGCCAAAGGTCAAGTGCTTTTTGTCATCGACCAGACCCCCTACAAGGCTGCCTATGAGATTGCACAGGCCAATGTGAAGAGTGCCGAGGCAAGTCTCTCGACTGCTCAACTTATTCTCGACAGTAACAAGGAGCTCTTCGACCAGGGAGTTGTCTCGGAGTTTGACCTTATGACCTCCCGCAACGACCTTGTGGAGGCCGAGGCGAGGCTGGCTCTGGCTCGTGCGGAGGAGATTAATGCCACCAACAACCTCTCCTACACCGAGGTGCGCTCCCCTGTGAATGGTGTTGCAAGTATGATCCCCTACCGCGTGGGTGCGCTGGTGAGCAGTGCTATTGCCACTCCGCTGGTCACTGTGTCGGACGATAGCGAGGTCTATGCCTACTTCTCTATGGCGGAGAATACGATGCTCGACCTCATTCAGGCCTACGGCTCCTTGAAGGAGGCTATTCGCCTGATGCCCGAGGTGGAACTCATTATGAGTAACGGTAAGACCTATGGACGTAAGGGCCGCATCAATGCAGTCAGCGGTACTATTAGTGCCACTACCGGTGCTGTGAGCCTTCGTGCAACCTTCCCCAACGGAGGCCGATTGCTGCGTGACGGCGGTAGCGGCAAGGTGGTGATTCCGCAGGTGATGAAGAATAGCATCGTGATTCCCCAGGCTGCCACCTATGAGTTGCAGGAGAAGGTGTTTGTCTACAAGGTTATCGACGGCAAGGCTGTGTCGGCCGGCATTGAGGTGTTGCCCCAGAACAACGGTGTTGAGTATATCGTTGTGGGTGGCCTCGAGGTGGGCGATGTGATTGTGGCCGAGGGCGCAGGTTTGGTGCGCGAGGGCGCAGTTATCAAGACCGAGGCCGATTTGGCTGCCGAGAAAGCCGCTGCCGAGCAGGCCGAAGTGAAAAGTGAGAGTGAAACCGTAGCGGCAGAGTAGAGGAGGAGAGAGTATGAATATTAAGACTTTTATCGATAGACCAATCTTTGCGGGGGTGATTTCGGTCATCATCGTGCTGCTTGGTTTCATCTGCCTCGTGGGTCTTCCCGTGGAGCAGTTCCCCGAGATTGCGCCTCCCACGGTGAGCGTCTCGGCAAACTATTCGGGTGCCAATGCGGAGACGGTGCAGAAGAGTGTGGTTATTCCTTTGGAGGAGGCCATCAACGGCGTGGAGAATATGATGTATATGACCTCGTCGGCCACCAACAACGGCTCTGCCAGCATCCAGATCTACTTCCGTCAGGGCACCAATGCCGATATGGCGATGGTGAATGTGCAGAACCGTATCGCTTCGGCTCAGGGTCTGCTTCCTGCCGAGGTTACCCGCAGTGGCGTGAGCGTGCGTAAGCGCCAGACCAGCCGAATCAAAACTCTTGCAATCTATAGCCCCGACGACTCGTTTGATGAGCGATTCTTGAGCAACTACCTCAAAATCAACATCGAGCCTCGCTTGTCGCGTATTGCAGGTGTGGGTGAGGTGGACGTGCGTGGTGCCGATTACTCGCTGCGTATATGGCTCGACCCGGCCAAGATGTCGAAATACTCGCTGATGCCTTCGGACATCTCAGCTGTGCTGGCCGAGCAGAACTTGGAGGCACCCACGGGTACGCTTGGCGCCGACTCCCGCAACACTTTCCGCTACACGCTCAAATATCGTGGCCGCTACGACAAGGAGGAGGATTATGCCAATATGGTCATCCGAGCCGAGGGCGATGGTACGGTGCTGCGACTCAAAGATGTGGCAGAGGTGGAGCTGGGCTCTATGAGCTACGACTACCTCGGTAAGGTGAATGGCCACCACGGTACGACGCTGATGATTTCGCAGACCTCCGGCTCGAATGCCAATGAGATCATTGAGGCTATCGATAAGGAGGTTGAGGAGATCCGCAAGTCGCTGCCCAAGGGTATGGAGATTGTGGACCTTATGAGTACCAAGGACTTCCTCGATGCGTCGATTGCGAGTGTTGTGGAGACCCTCATTTTGGCTATTATTCTGGTGGTTCTGGTGGTATACATCTTCCTCCAGAGCTTCCGCTCCACTCTCATTCCCTCGATTGCGATTATCGTATCTCTGGTGGGTACATTTGCATTCTTGCAGGTGGCTGGTTTCAGCCTCAATATGATTACCCTCTTTGCACTTGTGCTGGTGATTGGTACGGTGGTGGACAATGCCATCGTTGTGGTGGAGGCCGTGCAGGCCAAGTTTGACGCAGGATACGTGTCGCCCTATAAGGCCACTGTGGATGCGATGCAGGGCATCTCCACGGCGCTGATTGCCACCACGTTTGTGTTTATGGCAGTGTTTATCCCCGTCTGCTTTATGGGAGGTACGACGGGTACGTTCTACACCCAGTTTGGTCTGACTATGGCTGTGGCTGTGGGCATCTCGCTGCTGAACTCCATCACTCTCTCGCCTGCCTTGTGTGCGATTTTGATGAAACCCCACGTGCCCGATGAGAATGGTAAATTGAGTTTCTCGGCTCGCTTCCACGTCGCTTTCGATGCGGGCTTCAGGGGTGTGGTACGCCACTATAAGAAGGGCGTGAAATTTATGCTCAAGCAACGCTGGCTCACGGCAATCCTTGTGGTGGTGGCCTTGGGTGGATTGTTCTATATGCTCGAGAACACCAAGACGGGTCTTGTGCCCAAGGAGGATATGGGCTCCATCAACATCGACGTGCAGACTCCTCCGGGAACCAACCTTGGAGAGACAGTGTCGGTTATGGAGCAGATTGCCGAGCGATTGGATATGGTGCCACAGGTGGAGACCTACTCCTACACCACCGGTTATGGTATGATGTCGGGTGCGGGTTCTTCGTGTGGTATGTTCACCGTGAAACTCAAAGATTGGGACCTCCGCAAGGGCGAGGGTGACGACATCGACTCTGTGATGGAGACCATCTACGACTACACGGCCGACATCACCTCGGCCAAGATTATGGTCTTTACTCGCGGTATGATTCCCGGTTATGGTGCCAGCGGAGGTTTCGAAATCTACGTTCAGGACCAAAAGGGCGGCACGATCGACAACCTCAAGGCAGTCACCGATGACATCATCGAGGGTCTCAACGAACGTCCCGAGATTGCCAGGGCTTCGACTTCGTTCGACACCAAGTATCCCCAATATCTGATTGAGGTGGACGCTGCCAAGTGTAAGCGCAACGGCGTTTCGCCCTCCAATGTGCTGAGTGTCCTTTCGGGATATGTGGGAGGTAGCTACGCTTCCAATATGAACCGCTTCTCGAAACTCTATCGTGTTATGCTTCAGGCCAATCCCGAGAGCCGACTCGATACCGATGCGCTCAGCAATATGTTTGTGAGGAATGCCAATGGGGAGATGTCGCCCATTGCCCAGTATGTGAGTCTCACTCGCATCTACGGTCCTCAGTCCATCTCGCGTTTCAACCTCTTCTCGGCCATCTCGGTCAACGGTCAGGCGGCCAATGGCTACTCCTCGGGTGAGGCTATTGCGGCCGTGAGGGAGGTGATGGAGGAGCGACTCCCAGCAGGTTATGGCTTTGAGTTTGGCGGTATGTCGAGGGAGGAGGCTGCCTCGGGTAGCTCCACGGCAATTATTTTCGTCATCTGCGTGGTCTTTATCTACCTCATCCTTTGTGCTCTGTATGAGAGTCTGTTCATCCCGATTGTGATTATCCTTTCGGTGCCCTTTGGTCTGGCGGGCAGCTTCTTGTTTGCCAATATGTTTGGCTTGGAGAATAACATCTACCTCCAGATTGGTCTGCTGATGCTGATTGGTCTGCTGGCCAAGACGGCGATTCTGCTCACCGAGTATGCCTCGGAGCGCAGGAGGGCTGGTGCCTCCATTGTGAGTGCGGCGCTCTCGGCTGCGAAGGCTCGTTTGAGGGCGATTCTGATGACCTCACTCACGATGGTCTTCGGTATGTTGCCTATGATGTTCGCCACGGGTGTGGGTGCCAATGGCAACATCTCCATCGGTGTGGGTACTGTGGGCGGTATGCTCATCGGTACTGTGGCGCTTCTCTTTGTGGTGCCTGTTCTCTTCGTGGTGTTCCAATACATCGAGGAGAAGGTTAGTCCCAATAAGTTGAACAAGAGTCGATTAATGGAAAACGAATAGAGTATGAAGAGATATATTTTTCTTGTTTGTGCGACGCTTTCGCTGGTGGGTTGCGGCTTCCGCAACACCTTTGAGCGACCCAATGTGAGCAACCTCCACGAGCTCTATGACGCCGACACGATGTATATGAGGTTGGCGGACTATTCGTGGCGCGAGTTCTTCACCGACACACTCCTGCAAGGCTACATCGAGCGTGGACTCGAGTATAACATCGATATGCGTACGGCGAAACTCAATATTGCACAGGCTGAGGCGGCTCTCGATGCGGCGCGCTATGCCTTCCTTCCATCGGTTAATGCCTCTCTGCAGGCCACACTTGCCGGTGGGGCTGGCGATGGCGCAAGTTTCAACTACTCGCTCATTCCCACTGCCACGTGGGAGGCAGATGTGTTTGGTAAGCAGTGGAATGCCAAGCAGGGAGCCGAGGTGGCTCTTGAGCAGGCCCACCTTGCCGAGCAGGCCATCCAGAGCCGACTCATCTCCTCCATTGCAAACAACTACTACACTCTTTTGATGCTCGACGAGCAGCTTAAAACGAGCAAACACACCCTCACCACTTGGGAGGAGAACATCCGCACCCTGACCGCACTGAAGAGGGCTGGTAAGGCTACCGAGGCTGCGGTGTTGCAGGCCAAGGCCAATAAGTTCAGTGTGGAGGGCTCGGTGCTGACTCTCGAGCGCCAGATTGTGGAGCAGGAGGAGGCGCTGGCCAACCTTATGGGTGTGCTGCCTTTTGAGATTAAGAGGGGCACCCTCGACGAGCAGAAGTTCCCCGAGGAGTGGTCGGTGGGCGTACCTCTCGAATTGGTCTCGCTGCGTCCCGATGTGCGTCAGGCGGAGGCCAATTTGGCCACCAAATTCTATGCCTACCACGAGGCGAGAGCAGCATTCTTCCCATCCATCACGCTCACGGGCTCTACGGGCTGGATGGATGCTGTGGGTCAGGCTATTAGCGACCCCGGAGAATTTATCTTGAAGCTCGTTGGCGGCATTGTTCAACCCATCTTTGCGAGGGGTACGAATGTGGTGCGAAAGGAGATTGCTTCGTCGCAGCATCAGGCCGCATTGTTGCAGTATCGACAGACGTTGCTCAATGCGGGCGCGGAGGTGAACAATGCGCTCAAGATGTGGCAGACTTCGAGGGAACGATATGCCATCGACCTCAAGCAGATTGTGACCCTCAAGGCTGCTGTGTGGAACACCCAGCTGCTGATGAAATATGGCTCGGCGAGCTACATCGAGGTGCTCACCGCGCAGCAGAATCTGCTCAATGCGGAGCTCGCACAATCCTCCGACCGCTACTCCGAGATTCAGGGTATCATCAGGCTCTACTATGCTCTTGGCGGCGGTGTGGAGTGGTAGACTGAGAGACTCGAAATGACTATGGCGGCCCCATCGCGGGCCGCTTTTTTTTTGCGCTTTTTCGCTGCTTTGCAATGGCGGGGAGGATGAAAATGGGCGGATAAAAAGGCGAGTGAGAATGTGTGTAAGTGAGGGTACGAAGGGAGCGTGTAAGAGAGTGTAAAAGTGGGCGTGTGAGTGGACTTTGGGGTGTTTTACTATTTCATAGTAAAGAAAATGGGGGAGGAGATGGCGAAACTCAAATCTTTGTTGTATATTTGTAGATTGAATGATTGTGAGCAAAACGAAACAAAATAATAACTACAAAAAATTCAAAACAATGACACAAGAAGAACTCTTCAAAAAACTTATTGCACACTGCAAAGAGTATGGTTTTATCTTCCCTTCGAGCGAAATCTACGACGGCCTCAGCGCTGTCTATGACTACGGTCAGCTCGGTGTGGAACTCAAAAATAACATCAAAACCTACTGGTGGGATTCGATGACCAAACTCCACGACAACATCGTGGGTATCGACGCCGCCATTTTTATGCACCCCCGTGTGTGGGAGGCAAGTGGCCACGTTGGCGCTTTCAACGACCCCCTGATCGACAACAAAGACTCCAAGAAACGCTACCGTGCCGATGTGCTCATCGAGGATTGGATCGCCAAGCAGGATGAGAAAATCGAGAAGGAGTGTGCCAAGGCAGCCAAACGTTTCGGCGAGAGCTTCGACAAGGAGATGTTCTGCCAGACCAATGGTCGCGTGCTTGAGATTAAGGCTCGCCGCGATGAGGTGAACCAGCGTATGGCCGACGCTCTGAATGCCAACGACCTCGCTGCTGTGCGCCAGATTATCCTCGATTGCGAGATTGTGTGCCCCATCTCGGGTAGCCGCAACTGGACCGAGGTGCGCCAGTTCAACCTGATGTTCTCCACCCAGATGGGTTCGGTGGCCGAGGGTGCCAACACCGTCTACCTCCGCCCCGAGACCGCACAGGGTATCTTTGTGAACTTCCTGAATGTGCAGAAGACCGGCCGTATGAAAATCCCCTTCGGCATTGCCCAGATTGGCAAGGCCTTCCGCAACGAGATTGTGGCTCGTCAGTTCATCTTCCGTATGAGGGAGTTTGAGCAGATGGAGATGCAGTTCTTTGTGCGCCCCGGTGAGGAGATGATGTGGTGGAACAAGTGGAAAGAGACCCGTATGAGCTGGCACCGTGCTCTCGGCTTTGGCGATGAGAACTACCGCTTCCACGACCACGAGAAGCTGGCGCACTATGCTAATGCCGCCACCGATGTGGAGTTCAACTTCCCCTTCGGCTTCAAGGAGGTGGAGGGTATCCACTCCCGCACCGACTACGATCTTGGTCGCCACCAGCAGTATTCGGGCAAAAAGATTCAGTACTTCGACCCCGAGACCGGCGAGAGCTATGTTCCCTATGTTGTGGAGACCTCGATTGGCGTGGACCGTATGGTACTCCAGGTACTCTCGGCAGCCTACAAGGAGGAGCAGCTCGAGAATGGCGAGACCCGCACTGTGCTCTCCATCCCCGCTCCTTTGGCTCCCGTGAAGGTGGCTGTGCTTCCTTTGGTGAAGAAAGATGGCCTGCAGGAGATTGCTATGGACCTTGTGCATAAGCTCAAATTCAGCCACAATGTGCAGTACGACGAGAAGGATTCGATTGGCAAACGCTACCGCCGTCAGGACGCTATCGGCACCCCCTTCTGCGTGACCGTAGACCACCAGACCAAGGAGGATGGCACCGTCACCATCCGCGAGAGGGATACTATGAAGCAGTATCGCGTGCGTATCGAGGAGCTGGAGGCTATCGTGGCCGACAAGGTTGGTATGCGTCGCCTGTTTGAGAAACTCGTCTAATAGATGAAGACTGCAATTTTCCCGGGGTCGTTCGACCCCTTCACCTCGGGCCACGAGGCGCTCGTGGCCGAGGGTCTCAAGATATTCGACAAACTGATTATTGCCATCGGTGAGAATCAGGATAAGCGTGGGCTGCTCACGGTGGAGAATCGCAAGCGACTCATTGCCGACCTCTACAAGGACGACCCCCGAGTGGAGGTGGTGAGCTACCACGGCCTTACGGGTGAGTATTGCAGGGATAGGGAGCTGAAATTTATGCTGCGCGGTATGCGTAACACGGTCGATTTCGACTATGAGCGCAATATGATGCAGATCAACCAGAGGCTCTATCCAGAGATTACCACCGTGCTGCTCTTTACCCCCTCCGATTATGTGGCCGTATCGAGCAGTGTCATCAGGGAGATTCTCAGCTTCGATGGCGATGTGGCGCAGTTTATGCCCAAGGGAATCGATATCAAAAAGTATTTGTAAACAGATAAACATAAAGATACGTTTATGCAATTTTCCGCAGAGATGATTGCCGCCGGATTGGGTGGCGAGATTGTTGGTAATAAGGACGTTACCGTTAGCACATTTGCGAAGATTGAGGAGGGTAGGGCCGGAGCGATATCGTTTATGGCCAACCCCAAGTATGAACACTATGTCTACACCACCGAGTCGACAATTGTGATTGTCAACCGCTCGTGGGAGCCCAAGGAGCCTGTGAGGGCAACACTCATCAAGGTCGACGACGCCTATGGATGTTTTGCCAAACTGCTCGAGATGTATGTGGCCTATAAGCCTCAAAAGAGCGGCATCCATCCCACAGCTGTTGTGGCCGAGAGTGCCAAAGTGGGCGAGGGATGCTACATTGGTGCCTACGTTGTGATTGATGAGGGTGCCGAGGTGGGCGATGGCGTTAAGTTGTACCCCCACGTCTATCTGGGCGATGGCGTGAAGGTGGGCGAGAAGAGCACGCTCTACTCTGGCGTGAAAGTCTATGAGGGGTGCAAGATTGGCAGCAGGTGTATTGTTCATTCGGGGGCTGTTATTGGCTCGGATGGCTTTGGCTTTGCACCCAATGCCAAGGGTGAGTATGACAAGATTCCCCAGATTGGCATAGTGACCATTGAGGACGATGTGGAGATTGGTGCCAACACCACCATCGACCGTGCAACTATGGGGTCGACTGTGATTTGCAAGGGTACCAAAATCGACAATCTTGTGCAGATTGGCCACAATGTTGTTGTGGGCGCCAACACGGTTATGGCTGGACAGTCGGCCATTGCAGGCTCTGCCAAAGTTGGTAGGAACTGTATGATTGGTGGCCAGGCAGGTGTGGTGGGCCACATCACTGTGGGTGACCGCACTATTGTAGGCTCTTCGTCGGGTGTCACCTCGTCTGTGCCCGAGGGGTCGCAAATTATGGGCTCGTTTGGTTTCGACGCTTCGAAGTTCCGCAGGGTCAATGCCGTATATCGCAATCTTCCCGAGTTGCAGCGCACCGTTAGGGAGCTGAAAAAAGAGGTTGAAGCACTCAAGGAATAGGGCGTAGGATGGCCGGCCACAACCGCATAATTATGGGCATCGACCCGGGTACAAACCGTATGGGATATGGAGTGCTCGAGGTGCTGGGCAAGAATAAGCTCCGCGCCGTGGTTATTGGCGACATCGATATGGTCAAGATGAAGGACCCCTACGAAAAGCTGAAGTATATCTTCGACCGCGTGCTCTCACTTGTCGACGAGTATAGGCCCGATGAGGTGGCTCTGGAGTCTCCTTTCTTCGGTGAGAATGTGCAGAGTATGCTCAAGTTGGGCAGGGCGCAAGGAGTGGCTATGGCGGCTGCGTTGTGTAGGGGACACAGGGTGTTTGAGTATGCCCCGCGCAGGGTGAAACAGGCAATCACGGGCAACGGTGGCGCCGCAAAGGAGCAGGTTGCTTCGATGTTGAAGAGTATGCTGGGGGTGGAGTACAACCCCAAGAGACTCGATGCTACCGACGGATTGGCTGTGGCTCTGTGTCACTATTTTGAGAGTACGGCCCTTGTGCCCCATCAAACCGCCTCGCAGACACGAGGTAGGAGCAGGGGCGCTTCGTGGGAGAAATTTGTGGAGGGCAATCCCGATAGGGTCGTGAGGCCCAAGAAGGCTGCTCCGAAAGATGAATAGAAGGATAACATTAATCTAATTAAACCTATTGTATTATGAAAAAACTTTTGATTATTATTGCTTCCGCACTCTTGGCAGTGGGTTGCAATGGCACAAAGACTTATGTGATTGAGGGTCATATCGATGGACTCGATGGTCAGGTGATTGTGGCCGATATCAATGGCCAGCAGGAGTTTGCCTCGGTACTTTCGCCCGATGGTAACTTCAGCCTGGAGGTGGAGAGCGCTACTCCTCTCTTTGCCACCCTTGTATTGGATGGTCAGTCTGTTCTTCCCTTGTTCCTCGAGGGCTCGCCCATCAAGGTGGAGGGTGACTTCGCAGAGATGCAGACCATCTCCGCAACAGGTACTCCCGCCAACGACGCTTTCAAGGAGTTTAACCTGAAGCAGTGGGAGCTTATGTCGCCTCTTATGGATAGCGAAAGCCCCGAGGAGGAGATTATTGCGCTTATTGGTAAGATGCAGGAGATTATGAATGAGAGCTACTTGGCCAATAAGGACAACCTTTGGGGTGCCTACCTCTTCATCAGCAATAAATATAGGGAGCTCGAGGCCGAGGAGATTATCGAGGCCATTGAGGCATATCCTAAAGGTGTTCAGAAGATGGAGGAGATGGCTGTGGTTAGAGAGTATGCCGAGGGTCTGCTCAAGACCGGCGTAGGTCAGCAATTTATCGACATCACTATGCCCAATGCTGAGGGTGTGGATGTTGCTCTTGGTGAGATTGTTAAGGCCAATAAATATGTGCTTGTGGACTTCTGGGCTTCGTGGTGCCGTCCTTGTATGGCGGAGCTTCCCTACTTGCACGAGGCCTACAAGGCCTACCACCCTCTGGGCTTTGAGATCTATGGCGTGAGCCTCGACGAGGATGGTGCAGCTTGGAAGAGCACCATTGAGCAGCAGAATATGAGTTGGGTGAATGTGTCGACCCTTCAGGGTTGGAACACTCCCGCTGCACAGTCCTACTCCGTGGACTCCATTCCTGCCAACCTGCTGATTGACGCAGAGGGTAAGATTGTGGCCAAAAACCTGCGCGGTGAGGCTCTTGCGGAGAAACTCCACGAGCTCTTGGGTAACTAATATTTGAGTAACTGTTAACCAATTAAAACTCAATAGACTATGAAACGACTGTTGATTGTTGCGGCTGCGGCAATGATGCTTGTTGGCTGCGGTGCCGATTATGTGGTCAAGGGTAACATCGAGGGCTATGCCGGAGAGGTGAAACTTATGGCCAACAAGAGCACCGAGTGCTTTGCGACTACCACCACCGAGGATGGCTCCTTCATTCTGGATGTGGATACCAAGGCTCCTTTGTTTGCAAACCTTGTGCTTGGCGAAAAGAGCAAAATGATTTTCGTTGAGAAGGGCGAGGTTGTTGTTGAGGGTTCGCTGGAGGACTTCGACTCGTTGAAGGTGAGCGGAACCCCTGCTAACGAGGCTAATGCCGCTTATATGGAGCAGATGCAGAAGCTTGTGAGTGACTATATGGCTGCCACCGACGAGGATGCAAAGGACTCCATCTTAAAGGCCTACGACGACCATATTGCAAATACCTATGAGGCTAACAAAGATAACATCTTCGGCCTCTATCTGCTCGCTTCACAGATCTACTATGAGATGACTCCCGATGAGATTCTCGAGGCTGTGGCCGTGTTGCCCAAAGCGCTCCAGAAATCGCAGGGTGCAGTTACGCTCAAGAATCACGCCGAAGCCATTAAGAGGGTAGAAGTGGGTCAGAAATTCATCGACCTCGAGTTGCCCGACAAGGATGGCAATATGGTGAAATTGAGCGATGTGTTGGCTGCCAACAAGTATGTGCTGTTGGATTTCTGGGCTTCGTGGTGCGGACCTTGTATGGGTGAGGTTCCCTATCTTGTGGCCGACTATGCCGAGTATCATCCTCTGGGCTTTGAGATTTATGGTGTGAGCCTCGATAAGAACCGCGAGCCTTGGGTGAAGACTATGGAGTCCAAAGGTCTTGTGTGGCCCAATGTGAGTGAACTGATGTATTGGCAGGATCCCTCGGCGCAGAAGTATGCCGTGAGGAGTATTCCTTCCAACTTCCTGATTGCTTCGGATGGCACCATCGTTGCCCGCAATCTGCGTGGTGAGGCGTTGGGCGAGAAGCTTGCCGAGTTGCTCAAATAGGAGTGGCTGGGATTGAATGAGAGCGGTGGACTTTTTTTGGGTCCACCGCTCTTTGTTTTGGTGTGTGTGGGGGGTGGTGGTTATTGCACCGCCGTCGAAGATGTGCTACAAACAAAAAGAGGTTTCCGTTTGGAAACCTCTTCGAGTGACACCGACAGGACTCAAACCTGTAACCTTCTGATCCGTAGTCAGATGCTCTATTCAATTAAGCTACGGTGCCGAATTGCGAGTGCAAATATACGGCAAATTTTCTTATCTGCAAGTATTTTTTGCACTTTTTTGCAATCTTTTTTTTGCCCCACTCATTTTCAGGTTGTTACGAGTGGGGCAAAAAGTGGGGTAGTGGTGCAGAATCTTAGAGTGCGGCCAATTTGTCGAGCGCCATCTCCACCATCTGCCTTACGAATGGCTTGTAGTCGGTGTTCATATCCTTCACCGCCCTCTGTGCAATGATGGTGCAAAGTGTGCCTGCGCGGTGGCCCATAAGTGCTCCGAGGCCTGCAAGCGCACTGCCCTCCATCTCGAAGTTGGTGATGCGGCGATCCTCGTAGCGGAAACTCTCGATCTTGCTATTGAGCTGCTTGTCGGCGGGGGCGATACGCAGCCATCTGCCCTGTGGGCCATAGAAACCGGGTGCGGCAACGGTGATACCCTCCACCACCGAATCTTTGAAATGCTCGAAGAGATCTGCGTCGGCATCGATGAAGTAGGGGGCGGGGAGCTGTGGATTCCAGCCGGTGTGCTCCACGAAGGCTTGCTCGATTGCGAGGTCACACACGCCATCGCGGCCCTCGTAGTAGTTCAGCAGGCCGTCGAAGCCCACCGATGTGCGTGCAAAGACAAATGATCCGAGGGGAATGTCGGGCTGAATGGCACCCGAGGTGCCGAGTCGGAGGAGGGTGAGCTGTCGTTTCTGTTCCTTCTCCTGACGTGTTGCAAAGTCGATGTTGGCAAGTGCGTCCAACTCGCTCACCACGATGTCGATGTTGTCGGTGCCGATACCGGTGGAGATTACGGTCATACGCTTACCCTTGTAGGTGCCGGTGATGGTGCGGAACTCGCGGCTGGCGATGTTGCACTCCTTCTCGTCGAAGTAGCTTGCCACCATCTCAACCCTACCGGGGTCGCCCACGAGGATTACGATATCGGCCAAGTGCTCGGGTTTGATGTGGAGGTGGAAGATGGAGCCATCGGAGTTGATGATGAGCTCGGAAGATGGGATTGTTCTCATAATTTTATCTCTTTTGTTTTTTCTTTCGCCTAATTTTTGTAAATTTGTGACTCAACAAAACTGATGTTGAATACTACAAATATACAATTATTTTCGTTAAATGAACCTCTAAAGTATGGAAAAGAGTAATCAATTTGTACAACAAAACCGTGAGCGTTTCCTCGAGGAACTCTTCGAACTGCTCCGCATTCCCTCCATTAGTGCTCAGAGCGACCACCGTCCCGATATGGTTAGGACTGCCGAGTGGCTCCGTGAGTCGCTCCTTAAAGCAGGTGCCGATCGCGCCGAAGTGATGCCCACTGCAGGTAATCCCGTGGTCTACGCCGAGAAGATTGTCGACCCTGCAAAACCCACTGTTGTGGTCTATGGTCACTACGATGTTATGCCCGAGGACCCCAAGGATGAGTGGCGTACCGACCCCTTCGAGCCCGTGATTGCAGATGGCCGCATCTGGTGCCGAGGTGCCGACGACGACAAGGGTCAGCTCTTTATGCACGCAAAGGCATTTGAGGCTATGGTGGCTACGGGCGAGCTCCCCTGCAATGTGAAGTTTATGCTCGAGGGCGAGGAGGAAATTGGCTCCCCCAGCCTCTATGCTTGGTGCGAGGAGAATAAGGAGCTTGTGAAGGGTGATGTTATCCTCATCTCGGACACAAGTATGATTTCGATGGACACCCCCTCCATCACCTGCGGTCTGCGCGGTTTGTGCTATATGCAGGTGGAGGTTACCGGCCCCGACCACGACCTTCACTCGGGTCTCTATGGTGGCGCTGTTGCCAACCCTGCCAATGTGCTTGCCAACCTCATTACCAAACTCGTGGATGAGAATGGTCGCGTGACCATCCCAGGCTTCTACGACGATGTCCGCATTCTCACCGAGGAGGAGCGCACCAACTTCAATAAGGCTCCCTACGACAAGGAAGAGTATATGAAAGGCGTTGGCGTTAAGGAGCTTGCAGGCGAGGAGGGTTACACCACCATCGAGCGCACAGGCGTTCGTCCTTCGCTCGATGTGAATGGCATTTGGGGTGGTTACACTCTCGAGGGTACCAAGACCATCATCCCCTCCAAAGCCTATGCCAAAATCTCTATGCGCCTTGTGCCCGACCAGAATTGGGAGAAGATTGCCCAGCTTTTTGAGGACTACTTCCGTGCCATTGCACCCAAGTGTGTGAAGGTGGATGTCAAGTCGTTGCACGGCGGTCAGCCCTATGTTTCGCCCACCGACTTGAAGGCTTATAAGGCTGCCGAGGCCGCTATTGTCGACACCTTTGGCAAGCGTCCTCTGCCCTTCTATTCGGGTGGTAGCATTCCCATCGTGAGCGGTTTTGAGCGCATCTTGGGTATGAAGTCGATTCTGATAGGCTTTGGTTTGGGTAGGGATGCAATCCACTCGCCCAATGAGAGTTATGGTCTCGACCAATTCTACAAGGGTATCGACACCATTATTCGCTTCTACAAGCACTTTGCAGAGTAGTAGTGTGTCATAGTGGCGCCTTTGGGAGCGCCAACCTTATGCGAGCGAGCTTGTGGCCTCTGGAATGGTAGGCTGTGGGCTCGCTCCTTTGTTGGGGGGGGTGTAATTTTGAATTTTGATTTTTGCATTTTTGAATTCCATTTTGTATCTTTGATGGTTAAATAGGTATTATGTGTGCGTGCGTGTGCGAGCGCACGCGTGGTAATGCCCGAATCAGTAGATAACAACAAATGTAAAACTATAATAATCAACAGACTATGAAATTTACCATCTCATCCTCGACTCTTCTCTCGTTGCTCTCCACAACCGGTAAGGTCGTAAGCAACAAGAATACCCTTCCCATTCTCGACTATTTCCTCTTCGACCTGAAGAATGGCGTGCTCAAAGTGACCGCTTCCGACCTCGAGACCACCCTGGTGGCCACCGTTGGTGTGGAGAATGTTGAGCGCGATGGTGTTATCGCAGCCCCCGTGAAGCTTATGCTCGACTCGCTCAAGGAGTTCTCCGAGCAGCCCCTCACTATTGAGGCCGACGAGAATACTTGGGAGATTACCATCAGCTGGAAGAGTGGTTCGCTCAGCATCCCCGGCTCTTCGGGCCTCAGCTATCCCGCACTCCCCGCACTCGCCGATGATAGGTGTGCTGTGGAGCTTGATGTGGATATGATGATTGGCGGCATCAACAAAACCATCTTCGCTACCGCCGATGACGACCTCCACCCCGTAATGAACGGTATCTATGTGAACTTGGCACAGGGTGTGGTGACCTTCGTTGCCACCGATGCCCACAAACTCGTTAAGCACACCTCGGAGGCCGAGATCGCTACCGATGCCTCCTTCATCCTCCCCAAGAAACCCGCCAACCTGTTGCGTGGTATCCTGCTGAAGGAGGACGATGCTGTGAAGGTGGAGTTCGATAAGAAAAATGTTGTGTTCCACTTGAAGAATAGCACTCTCGTGTGCCGTCTCGTGGAGGGTGTCTACCCCAACTACAATGCCGTGATTCCCGCAGCCAACCCCAATAGGGTGATTGTGGACCGCGTGGAGATTCTCAATGCCATCAAGCGCGTGGCAGTGTGCTCCAATCAGGCAACAAACCTCGTGGAATTCAAGATTGGCAACAATGTAATCAACCTCGCCACCAAGGATATCGACTTCTCCTACTCGGCTCACGAGAGCGTATCGTGTGCCTACGAGGGTAGCCCCATTGTGATTGGTTTCAAGTCGACCTTCCTTGTGGATATTCTCTCCAATATCGAGACTCCCAGCGTGGTTGTGGAGTTGGCAGACTCGACTCGCGCAGGTGTGTTCAAACCTCTCTACGACGAGCCTCAGAGCGCCAATACTCTGATGCTGCTGATGCCTATGATGATCAACGCATAGCCTCAAGGGCGTAGACGGAGCCTATGAAACTGAATCTCAAAAATCCGATTGTATTCCTCGACCTTGAGACCACGGGTGTGGACGTCGTGAAGGACCGCATCATCGAGATTTCGCTCGTGAAGGTGATGCCCGGTAGCGATGAACCTTTGGTTAAGACCAGGAGGATTAAGCCCATTGACGACGAGGGCAATGTGATGCACATTCCCGAGGAGGCAACGGCTGTTCACCACATTACCGATGAAGATGTTGCCGGAGAGCCCACCTTCCGCCAGATTGCCAAGTCGCTTGCCGAGTATATCAGGGGGTGTGATTTGGGCGGCTTCAACTCCAATCGCTTCGATATCCCTATGCTCGCGGAGGAGTTCCTCAGGGCGGGTGTGGCGATAGACCTCAAGAAGAGGAAATTTGTCGATGTGCAGACCATCTTCCACAAGAAGGAACAGCGCACACTGACGGCGGCATACAAATTCTACTGCGACAAGAATCTCGAGGATGCCCATTCGGCCGAGGCAGATACGCTGGCAACCTATGAGGTGCTCAAAGCTCAACTCGATCGCTACGACGATCTGCCCAACGACATCGAGGCGCTCGCCGAGTTCAGTCAGATGAATCGCACGGCAGACTACGCCGGCCGCATCCTCTTCGATGACCAGGATCGTGAGATTTTTGGTTTTGGCAAACACAAGGGTCGACTTGTGGAGGAAGTTTTCCGCAAGGAGCCTTCCTACTACGATTGGATGATGGAGGGCGATTTCCCGCTCTATACGAAGCAGGTGATTACCCAGATTAAGACCCGAATGAGATAGGATTCAATGCGGTGCTCCCACGAGGGAGTGTGCCGTGACAATGTTATAAAGTGCTTTCAGATGAAACGATTGGCCCTGATAATCTTGTCGTTGATGATGATAGGTGTGACGTCGCTTGTGGCGCAGAGTGAGCGCTCGGTGGTGGTCGGCATCGATTCGCGCAACTACTACATCCATAAGGTCGCTCCCGAGCAAGGGGTGGCCGAAATTGCCGAACTCTACTCTGTGACCGACAGGGAAATCGCCGAGGAGAATGGTCTCCGCGATGGCGAAGAGGTGGAGGAAGGAATGGTGCTTAGGGTGCCTTGCTACGAGCGCGTGAGCAGGATGCAGCCCAAGCGTGGCGATGCGCGCTATGATAGATATAGGGTCGAGGGTGGCGAATCGCTCTTTAAGATTGCGGTGGATTTTGCCATCTCGCTCGATACACTCATCCAGGACAATCCGGGTGTGGATATCACCAATCTGCGTGGTCGCACCACGCTCTTTGTGCGCCGTTCGGCACAGGGAAAGAGCCAGCTCGAGGATATCGAGGCCGAGAGCCGACGCTATGCAACGTTGCTCAACTCACTCTCGAGAGAGTATGACTACTTCGTTGTGGAAGAGGGCGACACGCTCTATTCGCTTGCGGTGGATAGGGGAGTGGATATAGACGACTTCATTGCGCTCAATGGCAATCCCGCGCTGATATACAAGGGTATGACTCTGAAGGTGAAGAACGAAAAGATGGTCAACCCGGAGAACTTCTCGAGGACCGAGTTGGGTGACTATCTCGATAGTCTTGCACAGCCGCGAAGCAAGGAACTGATGGAGTATGTGGCTGCGGAGAGCAATCAGCCTCTACGCATTGCTATGATGCTTCCCTTGAGCGACACGCTCGGCAGGGTGAGAGGCAATTTTGTGGAGTTTTGGCAGGGAGCGACTCTCGCTGCCGAGGAACTCAACAGAGAGTATGCGGCCGAGGAGTCGCCCCGCAAGGTGGAACTCGGACTCTTCGACACAAAACGCTTGGAGAGCAGAGTGGAGGAGATTATGACGAGCGAGGATATGTGGGAGTGGAACCCTTCGCTCTTCATTGGACCCATCTATGAGACGAATGTGGAGCCTGTGATGGAGTACATTGCCGATAGGGGTAGGGTGATTCCGGTTGTGTCGCCTCTCGAATCGACCACCAAGGGCAGCTACGGACGTCACTACTATCGACTCGCGCCCACTGAGGAGAGTCGCGTTAGTAAACTTGGCGGTGTGGTTGGACCCGAGACCAATGTTATTATGGTCTACACAGCCTCCTACGACGAGAAGATGGAGGGCGAAATGCTCTCGTTGCTGGGCAATCATCCCTATGGTAAGGTTATCTACAATGAGCACTTCGAGGTCGATTCGCTCAATAGCCGCCCCATTGAGGAACTTATGGCCGAGGAGGATAATCTGTTTGTTGTGCTGGCTGATAATGAGATTGATACGGACCGTTCGCTCGCTATTATCAGTTCGATGATGAACTCCCGTCAGCCCAAATATGGTGGCCGCCGAGTGCCCATCAGAGTAATTGGCAGTGCAGCCTGGGCAAGATATAAGAATATGGACAAGAATCTTCTCTTCAAGCTCCGCGTGAGCTACCTTGCACCCTACCACGCCGATAGGGGCAATCGCAGGGTGAGGGATTTCGATAGACGATATATGGAGGCCTTTGGACGAGCACCTTCGATGTTTGCATATCGAGCCTATGACGCCGTACGGCTCTTTGCGAGTGCAATGTATGGCGGTGGGGACTTGGTGACGGAGTTGAATGGCTCTGTGGTCCCACTCCTTCAGACCAACTATAGCTTCACGGAGGAGGGCGGCAATATGGTCAACGACTCTTGGGCTCTGGTGACATATTTGCCCAACTATACTATAGAAGTGCAGTAAACGACAAAACGCTGCTCTCCACCAAAGGAGAGCAGCGTTTGCTTTTGTCCGTGTCGCCAAGGTTGTGCGTTGGATTTGTGGCGGCAGACTCTATTGCTCGTAGATGCTCTTGATGTCGTCGAGAGTTATCTCGGAGAAATCGTTTATGATGAGGTTGGGCGCTGCCACGGTGAGCTGCTCAAGATTGTGGGTGGTGGTGAGTGCCACAACCTTCATCCCCGCTGCTTTGGCTGCCGCGATACCCGAGACGGCGTCCTCAAATACCATACACTCCTCTGGAGCAAGCCCAAGTGCCGATGCTGCGGTGAGGAAAATCTCGGGGTCGGGTTTGCAACGGGTCACCATATCGCCGCTGATGCGAACATCAAAGTAGGAGCCGATGTCGCACCTCTCCAGCACGAAGGCCACGTTCTCCTTGGGGCCGGAAGAACCCACGGCACAGCGAATCGCAGCGCTCTTGAGACTTGCCAACATCTCCCGGAGTCCTGCAACGGGAGCGATGGTGGGCGAGTAGATCTCTCTGTAGAGAGCCTCTTTCTCATCTGCGAGTGCGGCTACTCCCTTTTTTTCGATTATGTGTGCAGGGAATAGCGCTGTGATGATGTCGTCGTTACCGCGACCATTGAGGTGGGTGAAATCCTTGCCCTCCTCGGCCACGAGATTGTAGCGTTCGGCCATTGCTGCGAAGGCCCTAAAGTGGACGGCCATATTGTTGACCAAGACGCCGTCCATATCAAAAATTACCCCTTTGAACATTGTTGCATAGTTTTGGAGTACAAATTTAAGAAAATTATTACCTTTGTAGATTATTGAATACAAAATATTATTTCCTATGTCCGATTTGCAGTCCCTTCCCGAGAAAACCGTTGAGCGACTCAGCGAGTATCGCCGCACTCTTTTGCGTTGCCAGAAACAGGGAATTACACATATTTTTTCCCACGTTCTTGCAGGTATCCACGGCCTTACGGCGGTGCAGGTGCGACGCGATTTGATGTTGATTGGTTTCTCGAGCGATACGAAAAAGGGCTACGATGTGAGTGTGCTGGCCGATTTCATAAGCGACATTCTCGACGCTCCACAGCCGATGAACATTGGTGTGATTGGTATGGGTCACTTGGGTCAAGCAATCACCAAGTATTTCAATAGCAAGGGGTTGAATCTTCGCATTGTGGCGGCATTCGATGTGGACGCCGCAAAGGTGGGCCACACCATCGACGAGATTCCCTGCTATGCGATGGAGGAGTTTGAGCAAAGAGTGGCTGAGTTGGATATCAATATCGTGATTCTCTCTTGCCCCACCCGCGTGGCAGGCGAGGCCCTCATCCCCATCGTCAATGCGGGTATCAAGGGTGTGCTCAATTTTACCTCCCAACCCCTCAATTTCCCCCTCGGAATTGTTGTGGAGAACTACGATATCACCACTCTCCTCGAGAAGGTTGCCTACTTTGTCAAGGAGCAGGAGAGAACGGATATTTAGCAGACTTCCAACCACTTGCACAACAATCGAACGCAATGAATATCCACTACGGTTTTGATTCCATCCCCCCCATTGTTGCCCCCGTTGTCACCATCGGCTCGTTTGATGGTGTCCATTTGGGACACGCAGCTCTGTTGAGTGAGGTGAGAGATGTTGCAGCGAGGGTGGGAGGTCGTAGTGTTGTTGTCACATTCACCCCCCATCCCCGTCAGGTGCTGCCTCGCGGTGGCGACTTTCAACTGCTGACAACACCCGAGCGTAGGGCCCAACTGCTTGAGGAGTGTGGGGTGGATGAGTTGATTGTTGAGGAGTTCAATATGGAGTTTGCGGCGCTCACTTCGGAGGAGTTTGTGAGTCGCTACCTTGTAGACAGGCTCGGAATGAACACCCTTGTTGTGGGCTACAACCACCGCTTTGGCCACGATAGGGATGTTCCCGACGACCATTTCGAGCAACTCGGTCGTCGCTATGGATTTGAGGTCCATAGAGCCTCAGCTTTCCAATTCGAGGGCGGCAAGGTGAGTTCCTCGGTCATTCGAAAACTTTTGGCAGAGGGTGACACCGCAGAGGCCGAGAGGTTGCTTGGACATAAATTGTAATCCCCAATTATTTAATCAAAACTGTGTAATATGTTGATTGATGGAGAAGTAACGCTGCGCGTGAGATATAAAGAGACCGACCAGATGGGTGTCGTACACCACTCCAACTACCCCGTCTACTACGAGTATGCCCGCACCGAGCTGTTGCGCGCACAGGGCTTTTCGTATAAGTTGATGGAGGAGCGAGGCATTATGCTTCCCGTGCGCGAGATTGGGATGAAGTTTCTTACTCCTGCGCGCTACGACGACCTGCTCACCATCCGTGTGATGCTCCCCGAGATCAAAGGTGCGCGTCTCCGCTTTGAGCACGAGATCCACAATCAGGATGGACAATTGGTCAACACCGGATTTGTGGAGTTGGTGATTATGAATGCCACCACTCGTCGTCCGTGTCACGCGCCCGAATGGTTCAAAGAGCTCTTTGTGTCCCAATAGAGTGCTGTGTAACAAAACAATAAGGCTCTGCCCCAAGCTAAGGGTAGAGCCTTATTGTTTTGTGTCCACTTGGCAGATTACTCGCCTCGAATTTCGGCAGGAATCTCCTCCCTGTGGTAGGTGCAGAAGTCCGAGGAGTCGTCGAGGGCCACAAGAACCATAGTCGAGGCTGTGAGGCGATCAACAATGTAGCGGTGGTTCCAGTCGCCCACGCCATTGGCATAGTCGCCACGCAGCACCTGCTTACCGATGGTCTCATCCAAGTAGAGATTGAATCGACCTGTGATAACTCGGGTGCCGAAGCTGTCGACGTTCTGATACATTGTATAGGTGCGGTCGGAACGGACAAAGTCAATGTAGACGAAGTTGCCATCCTGAAGGGTATGGCCACTCCATTCGCCAAGTTTCCAACTGCCAGAGATGTTGTAGAGGGTGACCTCTATTTCGGGCTCCTTCTCAACATCGTCGACGGGTGTGTTGCAGCTCCAACCTCCACAAAGGAGCGCTGCCACAACCATAAGTTTAAGTAGTTTTTTCATCTTTACGGTTATCGTTAATTTATTCTATTTCATTATCTATCAGTAGCTCCACCTTGCGGTTGCGTGGTGGTGTGTCCACTCCACGGAGATAGAGTTGTGCGTTGCTTTCGCGGGGCTTGGGATACTCCACCACCAGGTCGCCCTCCTCGCCCGGGTTGAGTTGCTCGGGCTCGGTGTAGGCCTTGACGCCTCCAAGTGAGAGCGTGTTGTCGTGGGTTATGCGGAGTGGGGTGGAGCCTCCGTTCATCACCGCTATCCTCACTCTGTTCCCGTCGGTGGCGCCGAATCGGGCCTCCTTGCTGCGCATTAGCAAGGTGCCACACGAGTGGGGATAGTCGCCACTTCGGTCCGTAGAGGGGGTTACCTTGCCCTTGACGCGGACAATCGCTGTGGGGTGACTCTCGGAGAGAGTGGTGTAGACAAAGAACTTTTGGTCCACCACTCCTGCGTGCCCTTTGGGGAGGTAGGTGACGCCCACCACTCCGCTCGACGTGTTGCTACTTTTGCGACGCTCCCAGCTGACCTTAAGGCAGCTGCAACTTGTCTGGATGCGGGTTATGGTGAGCCGTTGGCCACTCTTTTCTCTCCAGCTAATCTCTCCGTGCCACTCTCCACAATCCTCCTCGATGGTGCCGAAATTGAGGATTCCATCACCGTCGAATTGCATCTGCGCTCCCTCGGCAAGCGTGGGGTTTGCGGCTTCCTGAACTTTGTTTTGAGGTATGATGGTCAGTTGAGCTTGGGCTGCCGAGCAGGTGAGCAGGAGTAGTGCTACTCCCGCCATCGCTGCTCTCCAATCTCTCCACGCCATCATATTCGAGTTGTATTACCCTTGTCTATCAACTACATCCAGCCGTTGCTACCTGCACCTTTACGCACGGTGATGGTGAACTCCTGAACCTCGTTGGTTGTGCCACTCACCTTGATGGTAGCCTTGGTGGTGCCGACCTTCTTGCCGGTGAAGGTAAACCTACCCTCGCCATTCTCCTCGTAGGATGCGATATCCTTGTTGTCGATGGTGATGGTGTAGGTGTTCTCTTGGCCGCCCACAAAGTAGCGGTCTGCCCTCACTGCCACCGAGCGTCCCTCCCTAATGTAGAGGTTGGGGAACTGCAAGTAGGTGTCCACGCCGTCGATGCGCTCCAAGATGCCGGCAGTGTTAATCTGACCTGCACCCATTTTACCCCTGTAGAGGCTGAGGTCCATCTTCATTGGCTGGATGGGACCGATGTCGGCAACGTAGCGACGATACTCCTTCATACCCACCATATAGGGGTCGATATCTACGGCTGTCTCATAAATCATCTGCTTGAGCTGCTCGGGGGTAATCTGCACGCAACGCTGTGCTGCATAGGCAATTGCGAGTGCTGCTACGCCCGAAACGTGGGGGCAGGCCATCGACGTACCCTCCATATAACCATAGCCGCTGGGGCTGACATTGAAGGGAAGTGTGGAAAGGATGCAGCCTACCTCACCGTAGTTGTGGTCATCGTCCACATAGTCCCAATAGTAGTCTTGGTCGCCTCCGGGTGCAGAGATTGTGGTGCCGGGGCCGTAGTTGGTGTATACCGCGGCGGTGAAATCGGCTGCGGTAGCGGCAACCGACACGGCGAAATCTGCAGCACCGGGGTAGCCTGCTTGGGGAGCACTCTCGTTGCCACCCGCGAAGATTGCCACGCCACCATTGATGGGACCATTAGGCGAGCCCGCGTTGTGGACAAAGTAGTTGAGTGCGTCATACTCGAGGGGGGAACCCATCTTCCACTCCTCTTCGGTGTGGAATCCCTGCTCGCCCCAATCATACTCGTTGGCCTCGCCGGAGACGTAGCCCCAGCTACATTGGAGTACCACAGCACCATTGTCGGCGGCATATTTCATCGCCTTAGCCACTGCCAACACGCTACTACCCACGTTGCCCGAGAAGATCTGGCACGACATAATCTTGACGCCACCAACACCGTTGTTACCGCCTGCGATGGAGCTAATGCCTATGCCGTTGTTATTGACGGCGGCAATGACGCCTGCCACGTGGCTGCCGTGGCCCGTATCGAGATAGTCGTTGGTGGTGATGGTGCCTTGGTCTTTGACGAAATTGTAGCCGTGGATGTCGCCCACATAGCCATTGTGGTCGTTGTCGGCTCGGCCCTCTTTCTCATCTTCATTGACCCACATATTGGCCATAAGGTCGGGGTGGTCTACGCATACGCCCTCGTCGAGTACGGCCACGATGATATCCTCGTGACCCACGCATTTCTCCCACGCCTGGGCTACCTGCACGTCGGCATCCTTGACGGACTTCACAATGCCATCTTTCAGGAAGAGGTCACCGTTGTTGATGAGGTTCCACTGTGCGCCCAGCAAGGGGTCGTTCATCTTGCCGCCATCAACCGTTGCAGCTGCCCTGGTGAGCTTGTCCACACTCAGGGGAGTAGCTTTGCCGGTGTAGGCGCGTTTTACGGTGCGGTTGATGTCAACAGCTTGCACCTCACCGAGTTGGCGCAGCTTTGCGGCCACGCTCTCCGAGCTCTCGCCATTGAATCGCACAACGTACCAAAGGTGAAGGCCGCTCTGCCTGGTGAGCTCTTCGCGTTCGCTATTGATGGGGAAAACCCTCTCCAACTCATAGCCGCCAATCAAGTCGAGCACCTTGTCCACGGTGGGGATGCCGCTTCGTGTGAGGTCGCTTCGAGTGGCGAGCATAGCCTCCACTTCTGGAGTGAATTTGACCATCAACTCGCCCTCCACATAGGGACTCTCCACTTTGGAATTATCCTCAGAGGGGCTATTGTGGTCGATTTCATTGAGACAGCCGCCGAGGCAGAGCATTGCCACAAGGGCTGCCGATGTAACTATTCTGCTACCAAATTTCATAGTATATCTGATGATTTCGTTTTCTTTCACGCTTTGTTATTTCGATGTAGTTGGTTGCTATTCGACTCCCTCCTCACCCGTGGGTTGTTTCTTGAAGGGGTAGAGGTCGTAGTAGTAGTCGAGGTTGACAGGCTCGTTTTCGAAGCCAGCCGAGTTACCATCCATATCCTTGCCCTCTTGGTTGAAGATAAGGCTCGTGGGGAACCAATGGTCGAGCATTGGGTGGTAGAGCAGCCAATCGGGTAACATACCGGTCAGACGGTTGAAGTTGATGCTGAAGAACTTGGTCTTGGTCATCACCTTCTTGATCCTCTTGTCAACCAACATCCTTGGCAGCGTGTCTCTCGATGCGGCCCAATCCTCCTCGGTGTAGACGGGCACCTCGGGGTCGTCTTCGAAGGTGGGAAGTGAGCCGTGGAGATAGTTTACCGAGAGATTGAGAGTGTCGAGTCCCCACTTGAGGAGGTCGGAGGGGAACTTCTCCTCCTCAATGAAACCACCAATGTCGCTCTTGACCATATTGCTCAAGTCGTAGACGGAGCTACGCTGGTTTGCATTGAGAATGAGAGTTCGCAGTTTGGGGAAGTTCTCTTTGGTCAACACCTCGGGGATCTTCATAAAGTTATTCGAGCAGAGGTCGAGATACTCAAGGTTCTTGAGTTTCGCAAAGCTCGGATCGAGGTCTATGAGTCCGTGGGCACCGATGGTGAGGCGGCGGAGCTGGGTGAGTTCTGTGATCTCCTCGCCCACGCGAAGACTCTTGAGGAATGTGTTGGCGTTACCGAAGAAGAAGAGCTCCTCTGCTGCGGTGAGATATTTCACCTCAAAGGGAAGTTCCTCGTTGGAGGCGTAGATGTAGAACTGAGCTCGTCTTACGCGACCCACCTTCTCTGGGGGGCAATCGGAGTTGGTCTTATCCCACAGCTCCACACCATCCCAACGCTCCATTGGGAGCGATGTATCCCAGCTGGAGAGAGTCTGGAGACTACGCTGGATGCTGATAAGTGCCACTGAGTCACCCTTGCGACTATTCTCCTCGATGGGTTCTGCGGAGAGTTGAGTGACCACGAGGTTCTGCTGCCTCTCGAGAGTCTCACCATTCTTGGGAACGAATCGCACCTCGGCTACGCGCTCGCGTGGCATTGTGTTGATGTCCCACTCAAACTCCACTTTCACCTCTCTTGGGCGGATGCCGCGGTTGAGATTCACCTCATACTTCTTGTGGCTGAGCCAACGTGCATTGGAGGGAATCTCCACCTCAAAGTCCACATTGGTATTGAGTGTGACACTGAATTTGCGCTCGTTGTAGGGCTTGTAGTTGGCGATGCTGATCTCCGACTCCTCGATGTCGATGGCATAGGGGAAGCCCTCCTGATTGATGGTGATCGTACGCTCCTCGTGGGTCTGGAGGTTCTGGATGAGGACCTCGCCGTGGCGTGCACTATTGTGCAGTGCAGAGTCGATTTGGATGCGGCACTCGGCGCTACCTCTGCCGTTTGCGGGCGAAATGGTAATCCAGGTGTTGTCGGTTGAAGCGATCCAACTATCGCTGGAGGAGATGCGTAGTTTGTGGCTACCTCCCACGGCGTCAATGGTTATCTCGTCGCAATCCGAGGCGAACTCAACATTCTCGGGTTGCACACAGCCCACTGCACACAGCGCGGCTGCTACCATCATAAGTTTATATATCTTTTTCATTATCGTCTGACTTATTTTTCCGGATAAAACTTCAGTTACTCAACCATTGCCGAGCAGTTGAGAATATTCTGGCTCTTATCGTAGACAAGAATGTAGGCACCAACGCTCCACGCATAGCAGATGTCCGCTGCGTCGAAGGTGATATTGGGGTTGTCACTGATATCCAGATAATATATAAGTGTGGAGATGGTGTCGTCTATCACGCGGAGGTCATTGGAACCGAGGTAGAGACCTCTGAGACCGCGATGCTGGCCGATGCCTGTGGGCCACTCCTTCAAACAGCGGTTGCCGTGCTCGTCGCGCTGGCTGCGGACAGCGAGCACCGTGAGTCCCGAACTATCGAGAGGCTCAAAGGGGAAGTCGCTAAAGCGGTTGAAAGACAAGTCCACTCCATAGAGGTAGGGCATATTGCCGGCGTGCATATCCCAAGGCAACTTGCTGAGTCTGTTGTAGGAGAGGTCGAGCGAGGTCATATTGACGCTGTTCTTGTACTCAAACGAACCACTCGGAATCTCGCTTATCTCGTTGGCGCTCAGGATGATGTAGGCGATGGTCGAATTGGTATCGGCCAGACATTTGGGATACTTCTTAAACTTGTTGCTTGTCAGCGTGAAGGTCTCCACTTTGATACCCTTGTAGCTGCCATCCTCTTCGCCCTCGAACCCATCGATTTGGTTACCTGCAAAGCTAACCGAGGCCATTGTGAAGAGGCTGTTGGCATTGAAGATGTTGGGCACTTTGGTCAGGCGGTTGTAGTTCACCGAGAAGGTCTCCACATCGTCGTAGCCACAGAAGTAGCCTTCGGCATCTTTGGGCAGACTCTCGAGGAGGTTGAAGTCGAGATAGAGTTGCACGGGAGCAACCTCGCGTCCGAGGGGGTGAACCTTCTCTATCTTATTGAGTGCCAAGTCGAGAAGACCTATTTTCTTCATATTCCTGAATGATTCGGGCAACTCCTTCAGGTTGCCTTGACGGCAGTAGAGAATCTGGAGTTTCTCTTTGCTGGGGCCGTTGGCCAGAGCGTCGAGACCTTTGTAAATCTCCTCTGCCGACCACTGTACGTTGTTCGAAATGTTCATCGACACCAACTCGGGCATCTTGGTGATGACCATAGGGAACTTGGTCATCTTGGGACAGTTGTACAACTCGAAGTCTGTGAGTGCGGTGAGGTTGGCTATCTCTTCGGGTAGGCTCTCAAGCTCGCCGTTGGCTATGTATAAGTACTCGAGTTTGGTCAGCTTTCCAATCTCTTTGGGGATGCTGCGGAGGCCATTGCAGAGGGTACCGTGGGAGGTGTCCATAGGGCGGATACTCTTCTGTTTGCCGGTTTTCACGTCGATGATATCTGCTTCATCCATAGTCTCATAGAGCTTGGTGGCCTCAATCGAGATGTTGTGCTCTGCGAGAGCTCGCGCGCAAGGCTCGGAGAATTGAATGGGGGTGTGCAATTCGCGCAACCACCTACCGTGCAACTCCATACGGTTGCGAGTACGCTCCTCGAGCGAGATGGAGGCGTCGATTGTGGGGTCGTAGGTGAAGTTGGTGTCATTGTGGGTGCCGAGATAGAGCTCCACAAGCTCGGTGAGTTGACCGATTGCGGGGGAGAGGTCGCCACGGAAACCGAAGTTGCTGATGTCGATGCGTGCGATACGGCCATTGGGGTGAACCATAACGCCGGGCTGGTTGCACCAAAGGTCCACATCGCAGTTGAAATTCCAGTTGCTGCCGTCGGCATAATCCTCACCCACAAAGTGCCAATTGGGGCCGTCGAGGCTCTCCCAAATAGCCTTCAGTGCGTAGTAGTCTTGAATGTAATCGTCTGCCTCGTAGAGCGATACGTTCACTTTGGCAGTGGTGGTTTTGTTGTCCTGAACGGTAAAGCTGCTCTCGGCAGGATTGGTTTTGGTCTCCAGCAGAATGCCGTTCGAGTCATAGGTCTGATAGCCAACGACCTTGTAGCTACCTGCGGGGAGCCACAGGAGTGTGTCGCACGCAATTGAAGAGGTTTTGTAGCCATCCTCCACCTCATCTTCTGTGTCGAAGTGTACGTCGAAGTCGCAAGGCAGCTTCTCGAACTTGGTGGGGAAGCCTGTATATTTATTCTCCACGGTGATATCCACGGTGTGAATCTCATCGAATGTGTACATTCGATCCACTGCGCGGGTACCCTCATAGGGGCTACCCTCGAAGTCGCTCATATCTTTCTTCAGAGCGAATGTTACCAAGCCGCGAGCCACAACATTCACGGGGATGTCGTGGATGATCAGACCGCCCTCAATCACGGTAAACTCATTGTCGCCCTCGGGGTCGGGAGTGCCGATGTGAATGGGCTCGTCGTCGGCATCGTAGAGCGTGTAGGTGATAAGTTTGTAGTCACCAGTGAGGAGCTTGAGTTTGGCGCTTCTCAGGCCCCACTCGGCTGCGTCGTTCTCACCACCTGTGAGGGTGAGGGTTTGTGCGATGGTGGTCTCGCCGTATTCGAGGGTCACCTTCACCTTGTAGGCATCTGCGAGCCACTCGAGTTGATCTACGATGGTTGCTCTTGTAGCATCGTCGCTGTTGGGTGCAACGTAGGAGGCTTTTTTGTAGAGCTTAAACTGGGCATAGCCATAGCCATCGCCGAGTTCGCTCTCCCCTTCGGGTGTGGTGCAACCCACCGCAAAGAGTGCGATGGTTGCAATCACCCATTTCCATATATACTTGAATCTCATATTATTAAGTTTTCAGAGGTTAGTAGCTCGTTACTCGGCATTGTAGACTACAATCAATTGGAGCACAACGTTGTAGTTGTTGGAGCCGTAGAAGGTGATGCGACCTTTGACCGACTCGCTACTGTTGGCGGTGACGGTAGTCTCCTTACCTTTTTTGGAGCTGGTCAGCCAAGCCTGATAGGGGTAGGCCATTGTGTAGTCGGGCAGAAGGAGTGCGATGCTGTTGCACCTGGAGTTGAGGGTGAGTCGATATTGGAGGATGCCCATAAATGCATCCTCTGCGTTGTAATCCTCATCACCGGATACGATGGCCTCCAGGAATACGCCATTGTCGATGGCCATATTCTCGTCGACAAATTTAACATCGCCTTCCACCTTGGGATAGGGGCTAAATTCGGGGTCCAAAACAACGTGGATGAGAGCGAAGGCTACGCCCTTGTCGTCATAGAAGATGAAGGTGGCCTCATTTTGTCCCTGCTTACCGGGCATAGTGTTCTCAAACTGACCCTCCTCGGTGCCGAGTCGGCTGCGAATGATGTAGCCATTTTCGATGGCCTCGCTGGGGTCGCTCTCACTGATGGTTACCCAGCTGGTTGCGGGGTCGTAGGTGTTGCCGCTGTAGCCGTTGTAGCCAAAGATACGATAGTTTGCAAACTGTTTGCGGAAGACGAGGTCGTCACCCGAGTTGTTGTTGCGGAGGGTGAGCCTGTATGCATAGGGGATGTTTGCCCAGCTACCCTGCCAGGGCCAAGTGTTGTTCTCGAGTTTCTCGAATTTGGCTGCGAAGCCTTTCATAACATCCTCATCGTAGGCATAGATGGGCTCGCTGGTGTCGATAATCTCAACACCCTCCTGAGTAATCTCACACACCACATAGTCGGCGTAGTTGGTGGCACCAGCCTGGGGCATAGGGATTGCCACAAGTGCGCCGTAGCGGAGCTCGGTGGATTCGTTCACCATAACATTGAGGCTGAAATTACGCATCCACACACCCTCTTCTCCTGCCTCGGAGGGGAAATCCTCGACCTCGAGTTCAATCCACTCTGCGCCCTCGAGCGAGTAGGTGCCGTCGGCGCTCTTGCCAACAGCGAAGAACTCTACGCCGCGGGGTGAAGTAATGCGACCATAGGCCGACTCAACATAGGAGTCCGAGCTTGCTGCGAAAAACTCGCCCGCAGCATTGAAGGTGGCTGCACTAACGATGTCAACCTCGCAGAGATTCTTGCAACCCTCGATGGTGGTGGTGAAACTCTTGACCACGATGATGTCACTGTCGTCTACAACGCCATCGCCATTGCGGTCGCGTGAGTCGCAGAACTCAAGAGTGCAAGTGGTATCCTCCAAGGGGCGTTTTTCGTCCACAGTGCGGAAGAATATCTCTGTGCGACCTGCGCTACCGGAGGTTTTGTTGATGTCTATCCAGTCGGGGGTGTCGACGCCAAAGTTCCAGCTGAAGTTGGCGTCGACCGCAAAGCGAAGCATCCACTGCTCGTTGCACCACATCCACTCGAGTTTGTCGCTGCTGGGGGTGGAGACATATTGGTAGTTGCCCTCCTCGTCGGAGACAAACACGCTCTCGGTTGCGTCATACTCTGCGACGTAGACGTCGAGGGTGCGCTCTTTGGAACCACGAGTGAGCTCTGCCACCACGCGAGTCTCCTCGCCCATAGTCATCTCCACGGCGCATACTCTCACATTGTCGAACTCCTCGGTGTTGGCCACGCCGATTGTGACTTCGTGGCTACCGGCTTCGCCTTTGATGGTGTAGCGCTCGCTCTCGCCCACGATAAACTTGAAGTAGCTTGCCACCTCGGTGGGGATCTTGAGAGTCCACTTCATATTGGCATCGAAGGTGAACTTAAACTCCTCACCGGCAGCAACATTGGCGGTGATTTTCTCGGGAAATTCGGGCTTGGAGGGTTCCTCTACGGGAGTGTTGCAACCGACGAATCCGAGTGTTAATGCGGCCAGCAGGCTCCACATTATGGTTACGATACTGCGTTTCATATTGTAGTGTTGTTTTTTTTATATTCGTTGTTATTCCTAATCAATCTTCTACATCTGTGCGAGGATATCCTCGGCCTCTTCGTCGCTCATCCATTCGATGACATTGTAGAAGTGGCCAATGGTGCCGATGGGCTCTCCCATATCCTCCACATAGACGTGCATCCATAGCACTGCAAATCGCTGGCACGCATTGAAGTAGGACTCGTAGTAGGGGCTTGTGGCGCCGAGAATGTGGTCGTCTCCGTGGAACATTCCGAGTACGGAACCCTCGTCGCTGATGGTCTGCTCATCCATTGTGATGATGGGTTTTTCGGGATCCTCGCCGTGGAAACGAAGCTCAACATCGTAGCCATCGTAGAAGCAATTGCGGAGAATGATGGTATTCTCTTTTGTGGGGTGCAATTCGCTCTTGGCGATTCTCTGGTAGGATTGGTTGTTGCCGGGGTAGTCGCGGAGCAGCATCGAACTTACCAAGCAGTAGCCCGTGTAGTTGTTGATATCGTAGGGGCAACTCTTGTACATTGCCACTTTGGTCTGTGTGGCATCGGTGTAGAGGTCGTTCCACTCCATCTCCTCAGGTACAATGAGTTTGAGGATGAATCCGAGCGAGTCGGCGGGCTCGATGTTCTCGTAGATACCCTGCACCCTCACTTCGCCTGCGAGTTTACCAGCGGGAATGGTTACGCTGTTGGAGAGGAGGCGGTAGTGTACTCCTTCGATGGCATTGCTACCCTTGTCGATAACCTCCACGCCGAACGTGAGGTCTCTCTTGGAGGGAACGGTCATTGCCACATCTATGCCTACATATTCCTGGTTCTCCTGCACGAGGAAGTATTGCTCCTGCTCGGCGAACATCACATACTGCTTGTCGCTGTAGGTGGTATATTGCTCATCGCAGCCGATGGTAGCTGCGGTCAGAAGCAACGATGCTACTATATATATTATAGGTGTCTTTTTCATATCTCTCTATTTTTCTCTGTGTTTGTTGGCAGCCTATTTTTAGTTGTTGCTCTTGTTGGGGAGTACTTGTGAGCCGGGAGCCTCCAATTCGTGTTGGGGGATGGGCCACACCAATCGAGGGTCGTCTGCCTTGATGCTGATGGAGCTACCCTCGGTGAGAGTGTGGAGCTGAGGGGTGCGGCTGAAGCCGTTGCCGTTGTTGTAGAGTTTGCCCCAACGTTTGATATCCTGCAACCTGTGGCCCTCCATAAAGAGCTCTCTCACTCGTTCGTTGGCAATCTCTGTGATGAAGTTGTCTGCCGAGAGAGATATGGAGCCGCCGCCACCCGAGAATCGGGATGCACGCAGGGTGTTCATATCGGCTGTTGCCTTGGAGAAGTCGGGAGTGCTCTTGCGGCAGTAGGCCTCGGCACGAATCAGATACTGCTCTGCCAGACGGAAGGGCTTGGGCATCGAGACGTGGTAGATGTAGTTGGAGATGAAGCTCTGGTTGCCGTAGTATTTCACGAGCAGGGGCCAAGTGAGTGCGTGGTCGTAGCCCGTGGAGAGGGTGGCGAAGTAGGAGTTGAGCCTCATATCGCCCGAGCCGTAGAGGTCCAATGCCCACTGAGCGGGAACGTAGTCGGGGTAGTAGTAGGTGTAGTCGGTGGTGAAGTTGAGGAATACCTGTCCGAGAGCACCTCCATAGGATGTGGGGGTGAAGCCCACCTGCCAGATGGTCTCTGTTGCCAAGTCGTTGTTCCACATATAGTCGAAGAAGGTCATCTCGTTGGTGTAGAGCACATTGGCTGCCGAGAGGGAGTACATACCGTTTTCGTGGTCGATTACTGCCGAGGCGTGTTGGATGGCAGCGTCCCAATCCTGCATATAGAGTGCCACTCGTGCGTGGAGTGCGTGGGCAACCGCGTTGGTCATATAGTAGCTCGAGTAGATGTCGTATTGGCTATCCAGAATGTTCTCGGCCATCTCGAGGTCGGCCACAACAAATTCGTAGGACTCCTTCAGGGTCGCCCTCACGCTCGGTTCCTCTTTGGAGTAGCCTTTGCGGAGCACCACGCCGAGTTCTGTGTCGGCAGTTGCGGGGTCATAGGCGTTGCAGAAGAACTTGATCAACTCGGAGTAGCAGAGTGCCCTGATGGTGTAGACCTCACCGGTGTACTGTTCGAGTATGGTGATGTTGTTGTCGTCCACCTGCTTGGCAATGATGTCGTCGATGCGCTCGAGGTAGAAGTTACAGTTGCTGATGATGCTGTAGAGCGATGCGTAGACTGCCTCCACCTCGCTATTGGTGGAGCGGATGTTCCAGAGCCAATGCTGTCCGTAGGTATTGGAGTAGCCGTCTACGGCATAGACGAGGTCGGTTTGGATGTCGGGCAGGAGGGTGATGTGGCCGCTCCAAAGGGCGCTACTCTTCATCATAGAGTAGATGCCCGTCACGGTCTGCGACGCATCGTCGAAGCTCTGCATTGCCTCATCTGCGGGGATTGCCGACGCGGGCAGTTTGTCGAGGCAGGAGGTGGTGGCAACAAGGGTTGCGAGCACCACTGCAAAGTATTTTATTTTGTTCATAATCTTCATAGTATTCTGTGCTATGTGTGGTTAGAAGGTCACATCGAGACCGAAGGTAAATTGGCGGGCCATAGGATATTGGGCTGCGTAGATGTTGCTCGTACCCTCGGGGTCGAGGCCCGAGAAGTGGGTGAAGGTGAGCAGGTTCTGAGCCTGAACGTAGAACCTCACGCCGCGGAAGATGTTCTGATTCTCGAGAACTTCGGAGGGCAGCGTGTAGCTGAGCATCACATTCTTGAGCCTGAGGAACGACGCATCCTCGAGCAGGCGGCTGTCGAACTCGGTGTACTCGCCGTGGCGAGGAATGTCGGTTACATCGCCGGGTTTCTGCCATCTTTGCAGGAGGCGTTTCGATTGGTTGTAGGTTGCAAAACGGCCATTGGACTCGTCGAAATAGCGGTCGTTGTTGAGCATCCACCTGTCGGCAACCCAGCTAAATTGGGTGCTGAGCGATATACCTTTCCAGGTGATTGCGGTGCCAAAACCTCCCTGCCAGGGCGCGATGTAGCTCTTGCCTATGAGAACTTTGTCTTCGTCGCGCAGCTCGGTGGTGAGGTTGCCCTTCTGGTCATACCACAGCTGGTCGCCATTGGCGGGGTTGACACCTGCATAGCGATTGATGTAGAACTCGCCGAGGGGGTGGCCTACTTTGAGCTTGGTGTTTGTGCCCGAGCGCTCATACTCCTGCACACCGTTGTAGAGCTCGGTGATTTCGTTGTGGTTGTAGGAGATGTTGGCGTTGGCAGTCCAGAGGAAATCCTCGGTGGCAACGAGGGTGGCATTCACGTTGAGCTCCACGCCGGCGTTGACCATCTCGCCCACGTTGTCCCAATAGTAGCCAAAGCCGCTTGTTGAGTAGGGTACGGGCACCTCCATCAACATATCGCTGGTCTGCTTGTAGTAGAATTCGAGGTCGGCGGTGAGGCGGTTCCAGAAGCCTGCGTGGAAGCCGAGGTTGGTGGTCCAAGGTTTCTCCCAACCGAGGTTTTCGTTACCGGGCTGGGCCAAACCTACGCCTGCATCACCCATATAGTCGGCGCCGCCGCCCACCAGAGCCAAGTGCTCGTAGTTGGGGATGGAGGAGTTGCCGCTCGTGCCGGTTGAGAACGAAACCTGCGCGGTGGTGAGCCAATCTGAGTAGGGCATTGCGAACTCCTCACGGCGGATATCCCACATCAGACCCATCGACCAGAATGCGCCCCAACGGCGCGATTTACCAAATCTCGACGAACCATCCAAGCGGAACGCAGCCTCGGCATAGAGTCGACGGTCGTAGTTGTACTCGCCACGGCTGAAGAACGACACAAAACCGTAGTCGGAGTCGGTGGTGTCGTCCCACGAAGTGGCCCTCGTACCCGTGGAGATACTTGTCAGGCGGTCGTTATTTTGACCCTCGGTGAGAAGGCTGAAGGCTTCGTAGTGGTAGTCCACGCCCTCCTGACCGAGCAGGAAGGTGAAGTTGTGGAGGCCGTCGATGTCGAAGGTGTAGTTGGCGGTGTTGGTTATGGTCAGGTTGTAGCTGTCGGTGGAGCTGCGCGATACGGCGCCATTGCCTTGATTGGGAAGGTAGCTGGGGTATGACCTGCCGAAACCTGTTGTGTGCGAAAAGTCCACGCCCACTTGTGTGCGGATGGCGAGACCCTTGATGGGGGTAGCCTCCACGAAGAGGGTGGTGAGCAGTTTGTATTTGTTGTAGTGTACGGGGTTGTTTTCCAACCACTCGAGGGGGTTCTGGCCATTGCCCTTCCAGCTGCCGTCGGCGATGGAGGCGATGGAGCCATCCTCACGACGGGGATCCCAATAGGGGAGCATAAAGCGTGCTGCCGAAATGGGGGTTACGAGTGTGTAGGCGCCCTCCTCGGCCTGCTGAATCTTCTGGTAGTTGAGCATAGTGTTGGTGCCCAGCTTGAGCCAGCTCGCAGCCGTACGCTGAACGTTGGCCCTCATCGAGAAGCGCTCAAACGAGGAGCCCACTGCGGTACCGGCTTGGTTGTAGTAGCCGCCCGAGATGTAGTAGTTGGTCTTGTCGTCGGCACCCGAGATGGAGATTTCGTAGTTCTGGAGAGGTGCGGTGGAGTTGAACACCTCGTCCATCCAGTTGATGTCGATTTGGCTCAGGAGGTCGTAGTTCTGACCGGCGGTCATACCTGTCTGCTGCTCATAGCGGATGCGCTCCTCGGTGGTCATAAGGTCCCACTTGGAGTTGTCGGCCTGGGAGAAGCCGAGCTGCATACGGTAGTCGATGCGGGGGCGGTCTGCTATGCGGCCTCGTTTGGTGGTGATTACAATCACGCCATTGGCAGCTCTGGCGCCATAGATGGAGGTCGACGATGCATCCTTAAGCACCGAGAGCGACTCGATGTCGGCGGGGTTGATGGTGTTGAAATCGCTTGCAGAGATGGGCACGCCATCGAGAATATAGAGTGGGGCGGTGCCGGAGTTGATGGAGTTGGTACCGCGAATGGTCATTGTTGCTGCAGCGCTGGGTTCACCGGTGTTGGAGAGAACCGAGAGTCCGGCCACCTGACCCTGGAGGGCCTGATCGAAGGCTGCGGTGGGAGTTGTCTCCACCTTTTCGGACTTGACTGTAGACACCGAACCTGCCACCGTGCCTTTCTTTCGGGTGGCGTAGGCAATTACGACAACGTCGTCGATAACTTCGCTCTCGCTCTCCATCTCCACATTGCGGAGCACTTCGCTCACGTTTGTGGGCACCTTCCAGACTACATCTTTGTAGCCCATATAGGAGAAAGTGAGTGCGGTGCCTGCTTGGGTTGTGATTTTGTAGCTACCGTCGATGTTGGTTGTGACGCCGTGCATCGACTCTGTCAAGATGGTAACGCCGATAAGTGCCTCTCCGTTGGAGGAGTCGACCACCGTACCGCTTACCGTCACCTGCTGTCCTTGTGCAAAGAGGACCGAGGTGGATAGCACGAGTAGTGCAGAGATTAATAGTTTGGTCAAATGTGTTCTCATAGCGCGCAAAAATACTATTTTTATTCTGTCCTACCTACTTTTATACCTATTTTTATTAATAATTTGTTAACATTTACGACGCAATATTATTTGCCACAGGGTGAAGGAGTGCCGAATGTGCTATTTTTCCGCGCTTTGTTGTTTGAATCTTTGAAACCAAAACGTATATTTGCAGTGCTGAAAATTAATCCCATAATCGACGATGAAGAGATTCCTGCTCTCCGCATTTTTGCTTCTTATCTCCATTGTTGTCAGCGCACAACAGGTGGAGAAGAGCACCTACACATTTGCACACAAAGATGGCCGAGCGCTGATGCTCGACCTCTATTCGACCAACTCCGAGGTGGAGCCTTGCTTGCTCTATGTGTTTGGAGGCGCGTTTGTTACGGGCGTGAGGGATGAGCCGGAGGTTGTGGAGGTCTATGAATACTTTGCTCGTCGTGGCTGGAAGGTTGTGGCCATCGACTACCGTCTCGGACTCACTCCGCTGATTGAAAATCCCGACGAGGAGCGCTCGTTGCTCGATTTTAGGGCTATGCTCATCGATGCCATAGATATGGCTGCCGAGGATTTGCTGGAGGCTACGGGTTATCTGGTGTCCAATGCCGAAGCGTTGGCCATCGACCCTGCGAGGATTGTCACTCTTGGCTCGAGTGCAGGTGCCATTGCAGCCTGCCAGGCCGAGTGGGAGATTTGTAGTGGGGGCGAGGCTGCGTCGCTGTTGCCTGCCGACTTCAACTATGCGGGTGTGGTCTCGATGGCGGGTGCCATTTGCGAGAAGACACGCAAGCTCACTTGGAAGCGCACCCCCTGCCCGATGTTGCTCTTCCACGGCAATGCCGACCGCAATGTGCCCCATGGCACCCAATCGCTCTTTGGTGTGCGTCTGTTTGGCTCGGAGAGTATTGCAGAGTCTCTCAGGCAGCAGGGCCATCCCTATTGGTTCTACGATGCCAACAATGTCGACCACAATCTTTCGTGGCGCCCGATGTATTTCCTTCGCCCTGAAATAGAGCGCTTTGTGGAGCGTATGGCCTTTGGTGGTGAGCAGTTGCAGATACATCAGTGGGTCGACGATAAGTCGCTTCCCGAGGTGGAGCACGACTTCGGAATGAAGGTCTACATTGAGGCCAACTTCAATCCCAACAAGCCTCGCGGCGTGGATGCTGCGGTCTATTAGTTGGTAATGGTGATAAAGATTAAAGCGCTACACATCAAGCAGATGTGTAGCGCTTTTCTATTGCGTTAATCAGTGGTGACTATTTGTTGTCTACCAACATAAAGGCGAGGGTTGCTGTGCAGACAACCTTGCCCTCCACGGTGGCTGTGGCGTCGATGAAGAAGAGCAGGCCTCTGTTGCGAGCTATGTGTGATCGCACGACAATCTTGTCGCCGGGGGATACGGGGCGCTTGAAACGAGCGTTCTCAAAGGATGTATAGAGAGGCGTGCGTCCGGCCATCTGCTCTGCCACAAGCAGCGAGCCGCATTGACCCATAATTTCACACAGAATCACTCCCGGAACTATCGGCTTGCCAGGGAAGTGGCCCTGGAGGAAGTATTCGTTACCTCGGATGGTGTATTCTCCCACGACCTCATCGCCTTCGCACCACATCTTGTCCACCAACAACATAGGCTCTCGGTGGGGTAGAAATCCCTTGATTTCCTCGCGAGTCACAACATTCTCACCCTCGCTCTCCTTTGGTGGCTGAGTTGAGGGCTGATTGTTCTGGATGTAGAGGGCGTGTTTGGCTACCTCGGCTTCGGCGTAGCGGATGTAGTTGGTTGCGGCGCGCAGGAATAGCTCGGCATTGCTCTCGGCATTTGCGAGGGTGAGATATCCCATTATGATGCTACCCGCCATCTCCACGATGCGTCGAGCCATAAAGTCGATGTGGTTCTGGTCGCCGCAGGAGCCTACGGTCGCCAGAGCAATGTTGTATTGAGATGTCATTGCACGGAGTCGTTCGCGCAGCGGGTGGAGGGGGGTGGAAAGTGGTTGGGCATCGTAGTGTGCTATTAGCTCACTGTAGTGACCATTGAGGGCGAAACGAATGGCGGAGACAACCTGCATCTGGGTGGTTCCTTCGTAGATTGTTGTGATGCGCGCGTCGCGATAGAGTCGCTCACAAGTGTAGTCGGTCATATAACCACTACCGCCGTGGACCTGAACGCAATCGTAGGCATTCTGGTTGGCATATTCGCCCGCCATACCTTTTGCAATGGGGGTGAGACTATCGGCAAGGCGTGCGTAGTGCTTCATCATCTCGCGCTCCTCGTCGGTGAGTGCGCGCTCTGTGGAGAGCTCGGAGAGAGTCTTGTTTATGTCTACATAACGACCTGTTTCATAGAGTATTGCTCGGGATGCGTGGAGCTTTGCTTCGATGTTGTCCACCATCTCCCTGACGGCCGGAAACTCCACGATGGTCTTGCCAAATTGCTTGCGCTCGCGTGCATAGATTTGGGCCTCGCGGAGACAGGCCTGCGAGATGCCCACAGATTGTGCGGCAATGCCGAGGCGGGCACTGTTCATCAGCGACATAACATACTTAATCAGACCCAGGCGGCGCGATCCGCACAACTCGGCTTTGGCGTCGCGAAATACCAACTCGCAGGTGGGTGAACCCTTGATGCCCATCTTGCGTTCGATGCGCCTGACGGTCATTCCGCCGTTTTGGCTGTCGTAGATGAACATCGAGAGACCTCTGCCATCTCGGCTGCCCTCTTCGCTGCGTGCCAGCACCAGGTGGATGTCGGCGTCGCCATTGGTGATAAATCGTTTGACGCCGTTGAGTCGCCAGCAGTTGTTCTTCTCGTCGTAGCTGGCGCGGAGCATTGCACTCTGCAGGTCGCTGCCTGCATCGGGCTCGGTCAAATCCATCGACATCGTCTCACCCGCGCACACCCTTTTCAGGTAGCGTTCGGCTTGTTCGGGCGAGGCATACTCCTTGAGTGTCTCGGCGCACGATTGGAGTCCCCACACGTTCTGGAGGCTTGCGTCGGCAGTGCTGATCATCTCCGCCGCCATCAGAAATGGGAGGGTGGGGAAGTTTAGCCCGCCATACTTGCGAGGCATAGTCATACCCATAATGCCTGCCTTGCGTACCACGTCGAGTTGTGCGGCTGTGGCGGGTGCATAGCTGACGTGGCCTTTGCGTAGGGTGGGGCCCTTCTGGTCGACGCTCATTGCTTGTGGAGCCACCTGCTCGGCACACAACTCGCCCACGATTTCGAGGACTCGCTCGTAGGAGTCGATGGCGTCGTCGGTGTCCACGGGTGCAAAATCGTAGCTCTCGGCCTCGATGAAATCGCGCTCTTTGAGTTGGGCTACAAGCCTTGTGAGCGGGTGATTGAGGTGGTGGCGAAGGTGTGGTATCTCTTTGAAATAGTTGGCCATAGGTCGGGTTGTGATTATTTGGTTTTGAGTCCTCTGCGATAGCTCTCAATGAGTCGAGGAATGGTCTCCTCGATGGTGGCGATAATGGCTATGTCGGCAATCTCTGTGATGGGGGCCTCGGGGTCGGGGTTGATGGATATTATGCGTGTTCCTTCGGCTATGCCGGCAATGTGTTGTACTTGTCCGGAGATGCCACAGGCAATGTAGAGTTTGGGGTGGATGCGCTCACCCGTGGGGCCAATCATCAACTTGGCGGGGCAAAACTCCGCATCCACGGCTGCTCGTGTGGCACCCATACGGGCCTTTATCTCTGTGGCAAATTCGGCAAGCGACTCAAACCCTTCGGTGGAGCCCACGCCATAGCCTCCTCCCACGACGAGTTGTGCGTCGCGCAGACGGCGTGAAAGGCGTGCAGGGCGATTGGCCAGAAGAATCTCCGCAATCTCCTCCACCCACTCGTCTCCCTGCTCCGATGGGCGGATAATTGTGGGCTGCGACTTGTCGCCCCAGCGACTACTGCTGTCGATGCCGGCCTCCTTGCGTAGCGAGGAGATTTCGTCGGCGGTTATGCCTATCTCGTCGGCTCTCCACGACGGAATGGTCAGGTGGGGGTGCTTGTCGTAGAGGTGGTTGTATGGGTCGGAGTCGGTGCGTTCGCGGAGGGTTTTGGCACGTTTGTAGCGCAATACCCTGTGGGCATTGCGAGGGCGACAGTCGTTGCCTTGTCCGCTGGTGATTACGGTGTCGAACTTCGACTCTATGTGTTTGGTTATAAGTTCAATGAGTGCGCTCTCGTCGATACCGCCGAAGAGTGGGTCGTGGATGACAATGGCGCTGTCGGCACCTCGAAACAGACCCTCGCGAGCACAGTCGGCAGCGAGGGCTTGCTCGCCGAGTGCGATGAGGTGTATTTGGGTAGGGTCGGTTGCTTCGTTGCGCATTGTGAGTGCAGCCTCGAGAGCGGGGAGCATCTCGTGGGAGGAGTGGGTGACAAGAACCGCTATGTTTTTATTCTCCATTTCGGGACTCATAAATAGGTTGATTTATCCCCTCGGCGAGGGGGTTCCAATTTGCAAAGATAGAATTTTTTCTCAAACTATCTCCATCGAGGGTGCTCATTTGGAATTTCGGCATAGAAACACTATATTTGCCTAATTAAAGAGAGAATGTTTACTCTAAACGTTTGCCACTATGATTACTCCGAAAAGAAGGCTTCAGTCCGAAGGCGGTCTGAGGGAGAATGGAACTCCCTATGATATTATCCATCGTTTCGAGAAAATCCCTACGAGGGTCTACTCCACCGAGGCGGAGGCTGTGAAGAATATTGCAGACCATATCGTCAATGCAATCAACGACTTCGCTCAAAGTCCCGTCGACGATTTCAGTATGGAGGAGAAGACCTTCTCGTTGGGCCTGACCACGGGACGCAGCCCCATTGGGCTCTATCGTGAGTTGGTGGCGCGTTATGAGGCGGGCGAGGTGAGTTTCCGCCGCGTGTCGGTCTACTCACTCGATGAGTTCTATCCTATGTCGCCCGAGCAGCCCCAGAGCCGCAACTATCGCATCCACGAGGAGTTTATCAATAAAATCGACATCCGTCCCGAGAATGTCAAACTCATTACGGGTGACTTGGAAGAGGATGAACTCATTGAATATTGCAACGAGTATGACGATGCGGCCAGTGAGATGGATCTGGTGGTGATTGGAGTGGGCGAGCAGGGCCAGATTGGTTTCAATGAAGCGGGCTCCAATGTCAATAGTCGCACACGTCTTGTGCAACTCTCCCACCAGTCGCGCGTGGCGCAGAGTGCCGCATTTGGCAACGAGGTGGTGAATACTCCCCATATGGCCATCACGCTCGGAATGGGCACTGTGCTCGATGTGAAACGAGTGGTGCTGATGGCTTGGGGCGAGGATAAGGCAGAGGTTGTGCGCGATGTAGTGGAGGGCGAGATGACTACGAATGTGCCCGCATCGCTCCTGCAAGGACACGAGAATATCACCGTCTATGCCGATGAGGATGCTGCGTCGATGTTGACCCGTTGGTCCACCCCTTGGCTTGTCGGATCGTGTGATTGGACTCCACGATTTGTCCGCAAGGCTGTGACGTGGCTCTGCGCGAAGGTGGATAAGCCCATTCTCAAACTTACCTATAAGGACTACGTTAAAAATTCGTTGAGCGAACTGCTCGAGAAGTGCGGCCCCTACGATAAGGTCAATATTGAGGTGTTCAACGCCGTTCAGCACACAATCACGGGTTGGCCTGGAGGAAAACCCAATGCCGACGACTCCACTCGACCCGTCAAATCGTTGCCTTTCCCCAAGAGAGTGGTGATTTTCTCGCCCCATCCCGATGACGATGTAGTAGGTATGGGCGGCACGCTCCACCGACTCATCACCCAAGGAAGCGAGGTACACGTTGCCTACCAGACTTCGGGTGCTGTTGCGGTGAACGACGATGTGTTGCTCCAGAATGTCGACACAGCCCTTGAGTTGGGGTTTGAGGATAAGTATGAGCTCACCAAGAGTATCATTGCCTCCAAGGTGAAAGGAGAGCCGGAACCGAAGGAACTGCTCGAGATGAAGGCCGCCATCCGACGTGCCGAGGCGAGGGCAGCTTGCCGTTCGCTGGGGCTCAACGACCGCACCAATGCCCACTTCCTCAATATGCCTTTCTATGAGACGGGAAGTGTCAATAAGGAGTTGTTGACGGAGGCTGATGTGCAACTGATAGTCGATCTTCTCTCCGAGATTAGGCCCCATCAAATCTATGTTGCTGGCGACTTCACCGATCCGCACGACACCCACCGCAGGTGCTACGACGCTGTATTCCGTGCCTTGGAGAAGACCAAGGATGAGGAGTGGAATAGGGAGTGTAATGTTTGGCTCTACCGCAGTCTCGGTCAGGATTGGAATCTTGGTATGGTGGATATGGCTGTGCCTTTGAGCCCGGGAGAGTTGCTGGCCAAGAGGTATGCCATCTATCGCCACCTCTCACAGAAGGATCTCAACTCCTCCTATAAGCGCGACTATTGGCAGTCTGCTGAGGAGAAAACACGAAACAATGCGCGCCTCTATGATAAGCTGGGTATGGCAGAGTATGAGGCACTTGAGATCTTTGTTAGGGTGCAGTAGCCCCATTCTGTTCAACTAAAAACGACACGACACCTGCGAAAGGTGTCGTGTCGTTTTATTTTCATAGACCTATTGTTAGTTTACGAAATCCTCGAGGCGAACTTTCTCGTAGTGGTAGCCTCTGCGTCGAAGTTCCATAGTGACTCCGGCGCGGAACATCACTTTGGCCGAGCGGGCAAGGATGTAGAAGGCGCGAGTGGTCTGGTGCTCGATATTCTCGTGCTGAATGGCTGTCATCACGGTGTGGGCAAGCGTTCTCATCATCTCATCCACAGCCTCGCGTGCTTCGCTCTCGGGCTTGATGTTGAGAATATGCTCGAGGATGTACTCGTCGATGGTGTCGAATCCGCCGCCGCGCTGCTTGAAGTCGACGTAGGACCTATTCTTGTTGGCCTCCCAATTGGTGTCCCAAAGTGCCGCGAGGGCCATACCGAAAAAGCCTGCCACGGCAAAGGTGAATGCGGGATAGGAGTTCACCTGACCGACCGCATCGGCCATATATTCGGGTGCGTCCTCGGTCCAGCGCTCCTCCAGCTCCTCTACCAGAAACATTCCTCCCTCCGAACCACAGAGTCCTGCAAGGAGTTTCTCGAGTCGTTTCTCATACTCGTCTATGTATTCTCTCTCTTCCATTGTTGTGTTTTCTCTTTATTGAGGGTGCAAATATCGCACAACCTTACGAGAAATGCAAATCTGCGACCCTCTCTCTTGAGTGGGATTGTGGCCAGAAGAAAATAGAGTATGGTTAGGCTCCATAGGAGTGCAATTTCCGGGCCCACTTGTTCTATGGATGCACCCATCGATGCGGCGGCTATGTTGGCCTCGATGGCTATGGGGGCCGGGAGGATGTGGTGGAGTATGCGCCACGGGAGCGGCATTTGGGTTAGAGGGAAGGAGATGCCCGATAGGAATATGAGCCCTACGGAGAAAAAAGTGACATAGAGCAATGGCGACTCTGAATCCTTGAATAGGCGCCCAAAAGTCTCGGCGAAGAGATGGGTGGAGAGTATAAAGGGCACTGCAATAGCGATGTGGGTTATTGCTATTGCATTGTGTGGGGTGTTGAAGAGGATGGGAAGAAGTCCCCAAGTGAAGATGGAAAGAAGTGCGTAGGTGGAAAAATAGAATATGCACCTGCCACCCACTATGGCCATCCTTCTACTCCAATTTTCGGCCACAATTCCGCGTAGTGGAGAGCGCCTCAGACCTCGCCCTCGGCCTCGTTGTGTTGCCACTGCCATTGTCATCGTTTGGAAGATTATGACCACCACCACTGCCGGTAGCAAATAGTCGGCATACCCCTTCGAGGGATTGAATAGAGCTTTCCCAATGGGGGTGACCGACTCTCTCCGAGCCATTGTGGCAAGATAGTCGGACGGGAGTTGCCACATTGTCTGGGTGCGTAGCTCGAGGTCTGTCGCAAGCATCGATTGGAGCGCGCCGCGAGCTGTGGACTCGTAGTTGAGCAACTGCGCTGTCGAGGCGTAGAGAACAAACGGTGCCCTCTCTCCTCGCCCGATGCGCTCGGCCATATCGGATGGGAGGAGTAGGGTTGCTTCCACCCGCCCATTTGCCATAGCGCTTTGTGCCTTGGGGAGTTGGGATGTCACCTCGGCGACCATCACCTCGGGAGAGGCGTCAAGAAGGCTTATGAACTTGTGTGACATCTGATTGTTGGCTTGGTCCACAACGACAATCGGAACGTCGCGCACCACATTGGGTAGGTAGAGGAGGTGGTAGAGCACACCGTAGAGTACCACGCCGCCGAGCACAACCAAGAGCGTGGCAGGCGAGGTGGTCACCGAGTGAAACTCGGAGCGCAATGAGAACGATAGGAGTCTAATCCAAGAGGGTGCGTTTTTCATATTGGCGCGATGTTACGATTCTGCGGAGCCGACGAGCTGTGAGTAGTGGCAGGAGGATGAAGAGTATGAGGATGAGCAGGTGCCACGGGTGGTTGTGGGAAAGCCGCTCTTCAAATGCCAAGCCTTCCATAAGAAGAGTGAAATGGCGGATGGGCAACAGCTCGGCCAAGAGACGAAATGGGGAGTCGAGGGATGCGAGTGGAAACGTGACTCCACAGAGTGTGGCCCCCAGAGAGCCGAGCATAGATATGAAGCTGATGGAGAGCGACATACGGGGGAAGAGGGCGTAGACGAATAGGCCGAGCGACCAGCTTGCGACTATGAGCAGCAGGGCGTAGAGAGCGAGGTTTATTGTGGGGCCGAGAAAGGGTGTGCTGCTCACTTCGCGGAGTAGCCACAGTGCTACCATTGTGGTCGTGCCAAATATCAGAAAGTAGGGGAGCGATTTTCCTATCAGAGCACCCATAATGGTGCTTCCGCTCCCCAACCATTCTTTGCCTTGGCGGCCCTCGATGTCGCTTCCGAGAGTGTAGATTGCAGTGAGCATTACGATAATTTGTAACATTATGAAATAGAACGGTATGGAGAGGTATGTGGAATAGCTCAATGTGGGGTTGAAAAGAGGGATCACGTTGCCGTTGAGTGGGGTGAGGGCGCTCTCTACAACACCCCTCGAAATGCCCAATGCGGAGGCAGTGGAGATGGCAGGAGTAAATGAAATCGATGTGAGGATGGTGTTGAGTGTGGATTCGACGGTGGCACCTATGCTCAGGTAGGCGTAGTGGAAATAGTAGGGCAGGGTGCAGGCGCGACCGCTTGCAATATCTTCTCCGCAGCCGCGAGGCACAACGACAAGGCCGAAGATTTCCCCTCGGCGTATTGCATCCAAGGCCTCCTCGGGAGAGTCGAAACGGTGCGCTACAGATAGCTCCGCGGAGGAGTCGATGGTTCTGATGATGGAGCGTGATGTGTGGCTGAAGTCGTTGTCTATCACACCTATGGGGATATCCGCCATCTCCCCGTTGCCAAATAGCGTGGCCAGAAACAGGGCCGAGAATAGTGGCACGCCGAAGGTGGCAATCAGGAGCGCTTTGTTGGCGTACAATCTCCCTATTTCTCGTCTGAAACACCTTGCAATACCCATCACTCGCCCTCGATTTCTATGATAACACTCATCCCCGGGCGCAGGTCGGCAACCTCTGTGGTGGGCTTGGCGTGAACCTCGAAAGTCCTCATATCGTAGCCTGTGGAACTCTCTGCAGTGCGCCAAGTGGCATAGTCCCCCAAAGGGGCGACGAAGTTGATCTCCCATCCAACAATACCATCCCCTATTGCAGGAACAGACCCATCGAAATGGCCGCCAAGTCGGAAGTGGGGCATCCTGTCTTCGCGCACATTGACCACGACGTAGGGGGCCTCAAGGTGGACTATGGAGAGCAAGGGAGCTCCCGAAACAACCAACTCACCCACCTCGGGGTAGATTTCGGATATGGTGCCATCTGTGGGGGCAAGCAGATGGCTGTCCAGAAGAATCGCAGAGACCTCCTCGGTGGTGCCGGCCGCTGCATCGGCAACATAGAGTGCACTCATTCGGTCTGTGGTGAGGGTGCCATTGTGGAGAAGTATATATTGTTGATATGCTGCGTTTTCCGCCGCAAGGGCTGTGCGATAGAGTGCGAATGTTTCCTCCCGTCGTTGTGGGGTAACCACCCCTTCCGAGGCAAGTCGCTCAATCTTCCTATACGTTGCCTCGGCGAGCTCTCGTTGCGCTTTTGCTCCGAGCCACACCTCGCGAGCGGCCTCTATCGCCTCGGATGGAGCACCGTTGTCGGCCTTGCGACTTTGCTCTTGGGCTGCGCGTTGGAGTGAGAGTGCTTGGGTGTATTTTGCTTCTGCTTCGGGCGAATGGATGGCGATGAGCGTGTCACCTTTGCGTACCGATTGTCCCTCGACAACATAGATGTGTGCCACTCGACCTGTGAGTTTGCCGGCAATGCGCGTCTCGGGAGCCTCGATGGTGCCCTGCAGACGAATGGTGGTGGGGCGTGTGGCAAGCAGTCCTATTGTTGAGAGTGCCGCAATGGCGACTACTACGACAACGAATAGTGTTGCGATGGTGGATGATTTGTGCTTCATTGTGTGTGGTGTTTATGGTGTGGAGAGATAGTTGGTGATGGAGGTGCTGTCGCCGCAAATGGCGAGCAGGGTTGCGAGGGAGGTGTTGATGGTGTAGAGTGCCACGAGACGGCCAATGCGCGCCTCGGAGAGGAGAAGTGCGGCATCCACAACCTCCACACTCGTTGCCATCCCCTCGGCAAAGGCAAGACGCCTGACGCGCAGTAGTTCCTCGGCGAGAGATATGCTTTTTTCTCGGCTGGCGAGTTCGCTTGTGGCGTTGAGAATGGAGGTGTAGAGACGTTCGGCAAGGAGTGTGAGCTCGTCGTGGAGTTGGAGTTTGGAGGTCTGGATGGTGCGGATTCTGCTACGGGCACTTCCAATGGCTCCCTCGCGTGCGAGTCCGTCGAATAGAGTCCAACTCAATCCTATGCCCACAAATCCGCGTGGAAAGATGGACGAATCCAAACCCTTGGACCATAGGCGATAGTGGCCCAATAGTGCCACGTCGGGGAGATAGCGACTCTGCTCAATGGAGAGGTTGAGCGTGGCAATGCTCTGCTCGATGTTTGTGAGCTCCATTGTGGGGGAGGAGGGTAGCTGCTCGAGGAATTGAGAGAGTGGCGGAATGGAGTTTGGTGGGGATATGGAGGAGGTGGTGATGAGGGTGGCGTTGAATCCTTCGCCGAGGAGTGTGTGGAGCCTCTTGCGGGCCATACTTACATCCTCCTTGGCTACCTCAACAGCAACCCGTGCCTCTTCCTCGTTGACTTCGGCAACGAGCCTCTCGGCTGTGGTTATGAAACCCTCGTCCTCGAGTCGGATGGCATCGCGGAGGTGGGTGGAGAGTGCGGCGTGTGACTCCCTGCGTAGCTGTAGGATACTTTCCGCCAGCGAGAGAGATAGGTAGGCGGTTGTCACCTCGGCGATAACCTTGTGCGTGGTTGCCTCGTGTTGAACGAGGCTCGCGTCGACGATGGAGGAGCCAATCTTGGAGGCTGCCAGACGCTTGCCTCCACTGAAAATGGGCCAAGTGAGGTCGGCACCGAGCGAGAGGGTGTTGCGCGGAACTGCGGAGAGCCCTATGGTGCTCTTGGTGGCGCTCTCGATGAGTGGTGCGAGGGTGGGATTGGCAGCTACGAGTGGGCCGAGGGTGGGGAGTAGGCCCTCGGCAACCTCGCCCAAAGTGGTCTCCAATCCGATGGGAGAGGTGGTGTGAGTGTATTTGGTGGTTGCGCCAATGGTGGGAAACCAAAGGGCATTGAGCTGCTTCTGCTCCGCCTTGCTACTCTCTATGGCTTCGCGTGCAACATGGATGGAGCGGTTGGAGGTGAGTGCAATGTTGAGCACATCGTCGAGCGAGAGAAGCGTGACCGAATCGGGCAGGAGAACGGGTGGGGATGGCCTCTCTTCCGCCGAGTCGATTGGCCAAAGAGGATTGGATAAAATGAGTAGATAGAGCAGAGTTGTGAGATGCATAGGCGCGAGGAACTTTGTGTGAGATTGCTTCAAACCTTGTACCAAATGCAGTGATGCGGAGGAGGTTTGGATATGTCGAAGTGGAGATGGTGGATAGTCGTAGGGGTGGAAATATGGGATGTTTGGTGGGTATTATTGCTAAAACGGGTGAGGATAATTGATGAAGTGGTGGAAAATATGAAAAAAAAACCTATATTTGTAGATGTGATGCGCGCGCACTCCGCGCCCGCGCGATGTACCGAAACTTATAATGTAACCAAATAACCTACAACGCTATGAAAATTGTAACTCTTGGCGAGATTATGTTGCGCCTCTCGCCCGCAGGACTCAACAACCGTTTTGTGCAGGCAGATAGCTTCGATGTTGTCTATGGTGGCGGTGAGGCCAACGTGGCAGTCAGTTGCGCCAACTATGGACACGATGCCTATTTTGTGACCAAACTCCCCACCCACGAGATTGGTCAGTCGGCCCTCAATGCACTCCGTCGCTACGGAGTACACACCGACTACATCGCTCGCGGTGGCAAGCGTCTCGGCATCTACTACCTCGAGAGCGGCTCGGCAATGCGCCCCAGCAAGGTGATCTACGACCGTGCGGGCTCCTCGATTGCAGAGGCTAAAGTGGAGGATTTCGATTTCGATAAGATTATGGAAGGTGCCGATTGGTTCCATTGGTCGGGTATCACCCCCGCCATCTCCGATGAGGCTGCCGAACTCACCCGCCTCGCGTGTGAGGCTGCAAAGCGCCACGGTGCAACCGTTTCGGTGGACCTCAATTTCCGCAAGAAACTCTGGACCAAAGAGAAAGCACAATCTATTATGCGCCCCTTGATGGAGTATGTGGACGTCTGCATAGGCAATGAGGAGGATGCCGAACTCTGCTTGGGATTCAAACCCGAAGCCGATGTGGAGGGTGGCAAGACCGACGCCGAGGGCTACAAGGAGATTTTCCGACAGATGAAGGAGCAGTTTGGTTTCAAGTATGTCATCTCCACCCTGCGCGAGTCCTTCTCCGCAAGCCACAATGGCTGGAAGGCTATGATCTACAATGGCGAGGAGTTCTATGTCAGCAAACGTTATGACATCCTCCCCATCGTTGACCGTGTGGGTGGCGGCGACTCCTTCAGCGGCGGTGTTATCCACGGCCTGCTCACCAAACCCACTCAGGGTGAGGCGCTGGAGTTTGCTGTGGCAGCCTCGGCACTGAAGCACACCATCAATGGCGACTTCAACCTTGTCTCGGTGGAGGAGGTTGAGGCCTTGGCCGGCGGTGATGGCAGTGGTAGGGTGCAACGATAAGATGGGTATGAACGATTAAAACAATATGATCTAATATGGCAAAATTCAATAAGATGGCCGTTATGGCCGCTATGCAGCAGAGCGCAATGGTCCCCGTCTTCTACGATGCAGACGTGGAGGTGTCGAAGAATGTTCTGAAGGCTTGCTATGAAGGTGGCGTGAGAGTCTTTGAGTTCACCAACCGAGGTGATTTCGCAGCCGACATTTTCGCCGAGCTGATGAAATTTTCGCTCAAGGAGTGCCCCGAGATGATTCTGGGCGTGGGCTCGATTGTCGACGCTCCCACTGCAGCTCTCTACATTCAGTATGGAGCAAATTTCGTGGTAGGTCCCTGTATGAACGACGAGGTGGCTAAGGTATGTAACCGCCACTTGGTTCCCTATGTGCCTGGTTGCGGTACTGTTACGGAGATTAGCCACGCTCAGGAGATGGGATGTGATGTCACCAAGATTTTCCCCGCAGGATGTGTGGGTGGTCCCGACTTCGTGAAGAACATCAAAGCCCCTCTGCCCTGGAGCAACATTATGGCTACGGGCGCTGTGGAGCCCACTGAGGAGAACCTCAAGGCGTGGTTCGCAGCAGGAGTGTTCTGCGTGGGTATGGGTTCCAAACTCTTCCCCAAGGCAGAACTTAAGGCTGGTAATTGGGCCGCTGTGACCGAAAAGTGCCGAGAGGCTTTGGCCATTGTGGAAAAAGTGAGAAGCAAATAATTTGAAATAAACGATAGCAGATATGAAAACAAACTACGAAATTCGATATGCAGCCCATCCCGAGGATGCAAAAAGCTATGATACTGCCCGCTTGCGCCGAGATTTTCTCATCGAGAGACTCTTTGTGGCCAACGAGGTGAATATGGTCTATTCGATGTATGACCGAATGGTTGTGGGTGGAGCTATGCCCGTGGGCGAGAGCCTTAAGCTGGAGGCCATCGACCCCCTCAAAGCACCCTATTTCCTCACTCGCAGGGAGATGGGTATCTACAACGTGGGTAGAGGCAAGGGCCGTGTGAGAGTGGGTGAGGAGTGCTTCGAGCTCGACTTCAAGGAGGCACTCTACCTCGGCTCGGGAGATAGGGAGGTCTACTTCGAGAGCGTGGACGAGAAGGAGCCCGCAAAGTTCTACTTCAACTCCCTCACTGCCCACCGCAACTATCCCGACAAAAAGGTGACCAAAGAGAATGCCATCGTTGCCCATATGGGCTCGCTCGAGGGCTCCAACGACCGAAATATCAACAAGATGCTTGTGAATCAGGTGCTTCCCACCTGTCAGCTCCAGATGGGTATGACAGAGTTGGCACCCGGTAGCGTGTGGAACACAATGCCTGCCCACACCCATTCGCGCCGTATGGAGGCCTACTTCTATTTCGATATCCCCGAGGAGCACGCCATCTGCCACTTTATGGGTGAGGTGAATGAGACTCGCCACATCTGGATGAAGGGCGACGAGGCTGTGCTTTCGCCCGAATGGAGCATCCACTCGGCGGCAGCTACCCACAACTACACTTTCATTTGGGGTATGGGTGGCGAAAACCTCGACTATGGCGATCAGGACTTCTCGCTCATTACGGACCTTAAGTAATCGTAGAGCCTATGAAAGCTAATTTTTCGCTCGAAGGAAAGGTGGCGCTCGTGACGGGTGCTGCCTACGGTATAGGCTTTGCCATTGCCGAGGCGTTGGCTTCGGCGGGAGCCAAGATTGCCTTCAACTGTCGCTCGCAGCACCATTTGGACGAGGCACTCGCGGAGTATAGTGCCAAGGGTATCGATGCTCGCGGCTACATCTGCGATGTGACCGATGAGGAGGGTGTGAAAGCTATGGTAGAGGAGATTGCTCGTGAGCTTGGCACGGTGGATATTTTGGTCAATAATGCAGGCATAATCAAGCGCATCCCTATGCACGAGATGACCACCGAGGAGTTCCGTCAAGTGGTTGATATCGACCTCACAGCTGCTTTCATTATGTCCAAGGCTGTGATACCAGCAATGATAGAAAAAGGAGGTGGTAAGATTATCAACATCTGCTCGATGATGTCGGAGTTGGGCCGCGAAACAGTCTCGGCCTACGCTGCTGCCAAGGGTGGACTCAAGATGCTCACTCGCAATATTGCCAGCGAGTATGGCGAGTACAACATTCAGTGCAACGGCATCGGCCCCGGCTACATCGCCACACCCCAGACTGCCCCCTTGCGCGAACTTCAGCCCGATGGTGAGCGTCATCCTTTCGATAAGTTCATCATTTCCAAGACCCCAGCAGCTCGTTGGGGTACTCCCGAGGATTTGATGGGTCCTGCCATCTTCCTTGCCTCGGAGGCGTCGAACTTCATCAATGGCCACATCCTCTACGTCGACGGAGGTATCTTGGCCTACATCGGTAAACAACCCAAATAGTGTGTCGTATGAAAGTGAAATATCTTCTGATTCTTGCCCTTGTGGCATTGATGGCCTCTTGTGGCAACTATGCCGACGAGGTGATTGTTGTGAACAACTCCGAGGTTGATCGCGTGGGCGAAATGGTGGAGGTGGAGGCAGCTCGCTTCGATGTGGGAGAGGGAGAAACCCTCGTTGTCCGCAATGAGAAGGGGGAGATTGTGCCCACACAGCTCACCTACAATGGACTGCTCATTTTCCAGTGTGATGTGAAGGCGGGCGAAAGAGCCCACTATTCCGTTAAGAAGAGCCGCAGGATGGCAAAAGTCCAGAGCTACGCCTGTGGTAGGGTCTACCCCGAGAGGGTGGACGATGTGGCGTGGGAGAGCGACCTGATTGCCTATCGTGCCTATGGCCCTGCGCTGCAGAAGAGTGGCGAGAGGGCTTTTGGCTATGACGTGTGGGTGAAGAACAACACCGCCCTTCCCGTTGTGGAGGCCCGCTATGCGAAGGAACTCAACCCCGACACCAAGGCACGCATTGCTGAACTCTGTGAGAGCGACCCCAAGGCTGCCGACGAGCTCTATGCTTCGGTGAGCTACCACAACGACCACGGCAATGGCTTCGACGCCTACAAGGTTGGCCCCACTTTGGGTGGCGGCGCAACTGCTCTGATCGATAGCAAGGGTGGAATTGTTTATCCCTACTGCTGGAGTGAGTGTGAGATTCTCGACAACGGACCATTGAGGTTTACTGCGCGCTTGAGGTATAATCCCACCATCATCGATGGCCAGGAGGTTACCGAGGTGCGAACAATCTCCATCGACAAGGGAGCCTTCCTCAATAAAACTACCGTTGTGTATGAGGGAACTGCCGAGAAGGAACTGTCCGTTATGGCCGGTATCGTACTCCACGAGGAGAATATTCGTGCTGCCTACGACAACGACGATTGCTACATAACCTACGCCGAGTCTGTGGAGGCACCCGATGGTGGCGAACTCTACCAGGCCATCGTCTTTCCCCAAGGGTGGAATGGAGCAGAGAATAGACTGTGGCGCAAGGGTGACGACCGCCCCGAGGGAACTTTCGGCCACGCAGCTGCCTACAAGAACATCCGAGTGGGTGAGACTATGACCTACTATTGGGGCGCACTTTGGAGCCGCTCCACAGAGGTAGATGTGCCCAACAAGGAGGCCTTCGATGGCGTGATGGCCGAGTTGGTGGCAGCACAAAAGAGCCCTCTTCAAATTGTGACCATTGCATACGAGAAATAGGAATATGCTAATAACCAAATAATTACAAAATGCCTATGAGTACTAAAACCCAAGGACGCAAGACCAACTACCGTTGGATCATCTGCGCGATGTTGTTCTTTGCAACAACCGTCAACTACCTCGATCGTCAGGTGCTTTCGCTCACCTTCGAGGACTTCATTCGCCCCGAGTTCCACTGGACCGACTCGGACTATGGTAACATCACTGGTATCTTCTCGCTCTTCTATGCCATTGCGATGCTCTTTGCAGGTCGCTTTGTCGATTGGCTCGACACCAAGAAGGGCTATATGTGGAGTATCGGTATCTGGTCGTTTGGCGCCTGCATCCACGCAGTGTGTGGCATCGTGACCGAGAGTATTGTCGGTGCCGACAATCTGGCACTTGTGGCCAATGCCGAACTTGTGGCGCGAATCGCCCTGATTAGCTCCACCTTCTTCATCATTGCCCGCTGTGTGCTGGCTCTCGGTGAGGCGGGCAACTTCCCCGCAGCCATCAAGGCTACTGCCGAGTATTTCCCCAAGCGTGACCGCGCCTTTGCCACCAGCATTTTCAATGCAGGTTCCACCATCGGTGCCCTCATTGCACCCTTCTGCATTCCCCCTCTGGCTGCAAAATGGGGTTGGGAGATGGCCTTTATTATTATAGGTGCGCTCGGTTTTGTGTGGATGGGATTCTGGCAGTTTATCTACAAGAAGCCCGAGCAGAACCCCGCAGTGAATGAGGCCGAATTGGCATACATCCTCTCCGACGACGCACCTGCCGAGGTGAAAGAGGAGAGTCCCGCTGTTGCAGAGGAGAAGAAAGTGTCGCTGTGGCAGTCGTTCAAGTATCGCCAGACTTGGGCTTTCATCGTGGGTAAGTTTATGACCGACGGTGTGTGGTGGTTCTTCCTCTTCTGGATGCCCTCCTATCTCAAGACCACCTATGGCCTTGCTTCGACCGACATCAAGTTCCAGCTGGCCCTGGGCGTGCTCTACCTCATCGTTATGATCTCCATTGCAGGTGGCTACCTTCCCACTCTCTTTGTGGATAAGAAAAAGATGGAGCCCTATTCGGGTCGTATGCTTGCGATGCTCATCTTTGCATTCTTCCCCCTCGTGGCTCTCGCCGCACAGCCCCTGGCCCACGCTTCGATGTGGTGGCCTGTGGTGCTCATTGGTATTGCGGGTGCTGCCCACCAGGCTTGGAGTGCCAACCTTTTCTCGACCATTGGCGATATGTTCCCCAAGAGGATGATTGCAACCATCACCGGTATTGGTGGTATGGCGGGCGGTATTGGCTCGTTCCTGATTCAGAAGAGTGCGGGTGCGCTGTTTGACTATAGCGACAAGGTCGGTATGGTTCTCTTTGGCTTCGAGGGTAAGGAGGCTGGCTATATGATTATGTTCTCCTTCTGCGCAGTGGCCTACCTGATTGGCTGGGTTGTGATGAAACTCCTGGTTCCCAAGTACCGCCCCATTGAGCTCTAATGGGTAGTGGATAGGCACAAACAAAAGGCGCACCTCGAAAGGTGCGCCTTTTGTTTGTGCCTGATTTATGGCGACTACTGAACGGGAGTTGCGTTCTCGGGGATGCCGAGTTCCTTCTTTACAAGGGGTGCAATGTCGGTCATCTGATTCTTGTCGTAGTAGGCCAGCGAAGCGGCAGCCATATCGAAAATTGCGGTGTAACCACCTTCGGAAGCAATCTTGTCGATGGCAGCGCGAGCCTTCTCAATGACGGGCTGCATCAGTTTTGCCTGCTGATTCTGCATATCCTGCGAGCCGGCTTTGCCAAGCTCCTCGTAGCGCTGCTGAAGGCTGATGAGCTCCTGCTCTTTGCTCTGACGGATGGCGTCGGAGTAGTTGGCGGCATTTTTCTGATACTCTGCAAGGCGGTTGTTGTACTCCACCTGAATGATTTCCAACTGCTCGCTCAACTCATTCTGGAGTTTCTCGAGACTTACCTGTACCTCCTGAAGCTCGGGCATCTGCACGATGATCTCCTGCGAGTTTACATAGCCAAATTTGGGTTGTGCGTAGCTTGTCAGGGTAGCAGCCAGGAGGGCAACCAATGCAAGCGACAATTTCATCAAAGATTTCATAGATTGTTGATTGTAAATGTAGTTTATTTAACGAGTTTGATTATTTGTTCTGTGATGTCAATCGAGGCCGAATAGTAGGGCAGTGCGGTTGTGGCGATGTCGATAATCATCTGGTAGCCATTGGCTTCCGCATAGGTGCGGATGGCGGTGGCAACCTTCTCGTGGAAGGGCTTCAGGAGCTCCTCCTGCTTTTTGGTCAGGACGCCCTCGGAGCCGAAGACATTCTGCTGATAGGTGGTGATTTTCTGCTCGTTCTGAATGATGCTTGCCTCCTCGCGCTGCTGGTCCTCAAAGGAGAGGCCTGCTTTGGCCACCATATAGTTCTGATACATCTCCTCGACTTTTGCATAGGCCTCGTCGATGTTGTTTTGGTAGGCCGTAGCCAACTCGTCTATCTCTGCTACGGCGGCGGCATAGGCCTCCATAGATTGGTAGATTTTCTGAGTGTTGACCACTGCATAGTTCTGAGCCGATACTCCGAGGGTGAAGATGGCTGCGATGAGACCGAGGATAAGATTCTTTTTCATAGTGCTTAAAGTGTGTTAAGTTAGTTAAAATTGCTGTCCGATGACAAAGTGGAACTGGCTGCCGCTCACGTCGGAACTGTTGTAGGGCCTATCGAAGCCGTAGCCCCAGTCGATACCGAGCAAGCCAAACACGGGGAGGTAGATTCGCACACCTGCACCGAGCGAACGCTTCAACTCAAAGGGGTTGAAATCTCTCCACGAGAGCCAACCGTTACCGGCTTCGGCAAAGAGCAGAGCGTAGATCTGCGACTGAGGCTCCATAATGATGGGGTAGCGCAACTCGGCGGTGTATTTGTTGTAGACATTAGCATAGGTGTAGTTGGTGCTACTTGGCGTGAGCGTACCATCCTCATAACCGCGCAACGAGATGATGTCCACACCATAGACATTGTAGCCCGACATACCGTCGCCACCGATATCGAATCCCTCAAAAGGCGACTGCTTCTCGGGTGTGTAGTTGCCGAGGTAACCCATTTCTGCTCTTGTCATCACAACAAGTTTGCCATCGTTGGTGAGGGGGTAGTACCACTTGTAGCTGAGCAGCCATTTGTGATACTCGATCCACTTGAATTTCTCCTCGTCGCTCATCTTCGAATAGTCTGCATCCTTCTGGAAGAGCGAGTAGGGGGGAGTCAGAGTCAACGAGAAGGTGAACTCCGAACCCCTGCGGGGATAGATGGGCGAGTCGCTGGAGTTGCGCGACAGAAGCGTGCGGAATGTGAAGATGTTGGCCCTGCCGTTGTTGATGAGGAAGTAGTTCCAATCCTTCATCTCGTAGGCCTGATATGAAATCTCGTTGTAGAGGGTGAAGTATTGGTCGGGCCACGACAGCCTACGACCGAGACCTGCGCTTGCACCCATTGCTCGGAAGTACTGACCATTGTTCACCAAGCCCGTGTAGGCCGAGTAGTAGTTGGTGGTCTGCTCGGACCAATAGGCGCTCAGTGTGAGCGAGTTGGGCTTCTTGCCACCAAGCCAAGGCTCCGTGAAACTTGCCGAGAAGGAGCTGTAGTAGGTGCCGTTGGTCTGACCCCTGATGGAGAGTTGCTGGTTGTCGCCCTGAGGATAGGGACGCCAAGCATCCTTATCGAAGAAGTTACGCATACTCATATTGGTGAATACCACACCAAGCGAACCCACAAACATTCCGGCACCCCAACCGCCGCTAATCTCAAACTTGTCCGAAGCCTTCTCGCTGAGCTGCCAATTGACATCCACGGCATCGTTGGAGCCCATTACGGGGCGGATGTCGGGGCGAATCTGGGTCTCGTCAAAGTGGCCCATTGCTGCGAGTTGACGCATAGTCTGCATCAGCAGTGCGCGGTTGTAGAGTTCGCCAGGGCGGGTGTAGATCTCCCTGCGGATAACCTCGTCATTGACCTTATTGTTGCCTGTGATTCCGATGTTGTTGAAACGATACTGCTGTCCCTCGAAAATCTTGATTTCGAGGTCGATACTATCCGAACCAATAATGATTTCCGTGGGCGAAATCTGCGATGCCAAGTAGCCCTCATTCTGGTAGAGTGCGTTCACGGTCGACACATCTTCGGGGTCGTCCTCCTTGCCCACACCCAGGCGCTCATTGAGGGTCTTTTTGTCGTAGGCGTCACCCTTTTTGATGCCGAGGATGTTGTTCAGGTGCTCGGTAGAGTACTTGCTATTGCCCACCCACTTGATATCTCGGTAGTGGAATTTGTTGCCCTCGTTGACGGTGATGGTGATGCCGATGCGCTCGGGAGTGATAACATAGACCGAGTCGCTGACAATCATTGCATTGCGGTAGCCTTTCGAGTGGTAGAAGTCGATGATGTTGTCGAAATCCTCCTTGAGTTCGTCGTCGCGAAGTTTGGTGTTGTGGAAGATGTTGATGCTCTTCTGGTGGATTTTCTTCATCACCTTGCGGAGTTGCTTGTCGGTGAAGACCTCGTTACCCTCGAAGTTGATCTCACCGATGCGTACTTTCTCCCTCTTGTCCACCACAAAAGTGACATTGACGGCGTTGCGGATAACGCTGTCGTTCTCAATGCGGGGGGTTACCTCCACGTTTCTCCAACCCTTGTGGATGTAGTTGTCCTTGATTTGGTTGATACGTTTTTGGATGTTGTAGTCGGTCAGGGTCTCTGCACCGCGTTTGAGTTTGAGGTCCTCAATGAGAGTATTTGCCGAACTCTTACTGATGCCCTCAAAGAGCCAACGGAAGATGCGGGGACGCTCGTCGAGGATGATGTGGAGGTCCACACTATCACCTACGGGAGTGGCCAAAATCTGCACGTCGGAGAAGTACTGCTTCGACCACAGACGGGTGATGGCGTTGGAAATCTCTCGGCCGGGGATGGTGATTGCGTCACCCACGGCAAGTCCCGAAGAGTTGATTTGCAACTGCTCGTCCAAATAGCGGATACCATCGGCCTCAATGTTACGGATGATGTAGCGCTTGGGGCTTTGGTAGTCCGCAAGCGGTGCATTGGGGTCGATGGAGAGTGAGTCGGTCTGTTCAGTCGGAGCCTCAACGGCGATGATTGTTGGCTCGGTTTGGCCCCAGAGGAGCGTGGCTGCCGAGAGCAGAACAGTGAGAAGGAAAAGTTTTCTATACATTGATTGAAGTGTGTTATTCTGTTATTTGGGTTCTACGAGACCGTAGCGGCGCTCGCGGTTGCCATAGGCTTCGATCGCTTCGCGGAAGGAGTCCTTGTCGAAATCTGGCCATAGGGTGGGGGTGAAATAGAGCTCGCTGTAGGCAGCCTGCCAAAGGAGGAAGTTGCTCAACCTATACTCACCACCCGTGCGAATGATAAGGTCGGGATCGGGATATTCGCTCGAGTAGAGACTCTGCGAGATGGTGTCGGCATTAATCTCGGCGGGCGATAGTTTCCCTTCTGCTACACGCTCAGCCATAGTACGGATGCTCTCCGTGAGCTCGTGGCGAGAGCTGTAGTTCATAGCGAAAATAAGCGTCAGTCGAGTACCCTCGGCAGTCTCACTTTCGATGCGGTCGATGTAGTGATTAACCTTCTCCGACAAGGCCCTGCGGTCGCCCATAATTTTGGCTCGTACGCCTTGTGCCTTCAACTCCGGAGTCTCGGCGATGACGCTTTTGCAGAAGAGCTCCATAATTCCGTCCACCTCCTCTTTGGGGCGCCCCCAATTCTCGGTGGAGAAGGTGTAGAGTGTGAGGTATTCCACGCCCTCAGTTGCGGCAGCCTTGAGTGCGCGACGAACGGCCTCGACACCGGCAATATGACCTTCGGTGCGTTCGAGACCGCGTTGTTTTGCCCACCTGCCGTTGCCGTCCATAATGATTGCAACGTGTCGCGGGATTCTGATTTCTCTCCTGTTGTCTGCCATCTGCTATTCAATTAAACGCGCAAATATAGTACAAAGTTCTCTTATATCAAATAGGTATCGTCGTGACTTTTGTGCCGAGAAATTTGCTTGTTGGGGCTAAAGTTTTGACTCTCTGCCATCCAGACCCCACATCATCTTCTTTTTTAACGTGTCGTAGAAGGAGATATTTTGTAGTTTGACCAAAAAAACTTGCTCCTCTGCGCGGCTTATGGTGAACGAAGAGCCGTTGTGGATGGTGAAATTCTCGTTGTCGATGGCGGCCAAGGCGTGGGGGTCGCGCGAGGCTATGGTGAGTCGGATGCGACAGCTGTCGGGGACAACTATGGGGCGCATTGTGAGGTTGTGGGGGGCGATGGGGGTGAGCACCAGGCAGTGGCACTCGGGTGCGAGGATGGGGCCGCCCGCGCTGAGCGAGTAGGCAGTGGAGCCTGTGGGGGTTGCAACAAGCACTCCGTCGCTCCAATAATTGGCCACTGTGCGCCCATCTATCTCCACTTTGATACCAATCATTCCCATATGCTGACGTTGTACGGAGAACTCATTGAAGGCCAATGGAAAGACCACCTCTTCCTCAATGTCTCCTTCAACTCGCAGCAGAGAGCGTTTCTCTATGGTGTATTCGCCGGCCACAAGGGCGTCGAGAGCACTCTCGGCTTCCTCTTGTGAGGCTATGGCGAGGAATCCCAGGCGGCCTGAATTGATGCCCAAAACGGGAATCTCTTTGCCACTCAAAGCCCTGACGGAACTCAACAAAGTGCCGTCGCCTCCATAGGAGATAACCACAGAGTCGGGGGTGAGAACCTCCTCCATAGAGGTGTAGATGTGCGACGAGGAGAGGGTGCTACCGCCATTGGCGGCATACCACTCGGCGGCGACATCGTTGACCGCAAAATCGATATTTCGAGAGTTAATGCTCTCTATTAGTGCGCCAAAACGCTCGGCAGAGGTGCTGGCAGATGGTCGAGAAAACAAAATTATTTTCATTTCACAAAACTTTGTGATAACTTTACAACGCAAAAATACCTAAAACTTCCAAAATAAACTAACTTTAACAGCAAGAAAGTATGACCAAACTGAGTGTGAACATAAATAAAATCGCCGTCATTCGCAATTCGCGTGGCGGAAACCTCCCCGATGTCATTCGTGCAGCGGAGCGCATTGAGGGTTTTGGCGCCGAGGGCATCACCGTTCATCCGCGCCCTGATGGCCGCCACATCCGCTATGATGATGTGCGACAACTCAAAGAGGTGGTTACAACCGAACTCAACATCGAGGGTAATCCCATCGACTCGTTCACCGATCTTGTGCTCGAGGTTGTTCCCGCGCAGGTGACTCTTGTGCCCGATGCAGCCGACGCCATCACATCCAATGCGGGTTGGGACACCATTGCACATCGCGAGTTCCTCACCGCAAAGATTGCCGAGTTTAAGGCCAAGGGCATCCGTGTGTCGGTCTTTGTCGACCCCGTGCCCGAGATGGTTGCCGGTGCAAAGGAGTGCGGAGCCGACCGCGTGGAGCTCTATACCGAGGCTTATGCTCGCGACTACCACAAGGATAGGGAAACCGCTATTGCTCCCTATGTGGCTGCTGCCGAGGAGGCTCGCAGGGTGGGGCTTGGTCTGAATGCTGGCCACGACCTCAACCTCGACAATCTTGCCTACTTTGTGGAGCGCATTCCTTGGACCGACGAGGTCTCCATTGGTCACGCGCTCATTTCCGACGCTCTCTACTTTGGCCTGGAGGAGACTGTGAATCGCTATTTGGCTCAACTGAAATAACGCTATCAAACAATTCAAATGAGAGATAATCACCCTCTTTCGCTCCCGATATTCCGCGAGGTGACCGACATTGTCGATTCGCTTGGCGTGAGGGCCTATGTGGTAGGCGGTTATGTGCGCGACTACTACCTCTGTCGCCCATCTACCGACATCGATATTGTGGTTGTAGGCAGCGGCATTGAGGTGGCAAAGATTCTCGGCAAGAGACTCAAAACGAAGGTTTCCATTTTCAAGACCTTTGGTACTGCGATGTTGCACGATGCCGAAGGACGTGAGATTGAGTTTGTGGGGGCTCGCAAGGAGTCCTACTCGCCCGACTCAAGAAAACCTGCAGTGGAAGAGGGTACTATTGAGGACGACCAGCTGCGCCGCGATTTCACCATCAACGCTCTTGCGTGGTCGCTCAATGGCGACTCCTATGGCCAGCTGCTCGATAGTTTTGGCGGGATGGACGACCTGGAAAGCCTCATCATACGCACACCAACCGATCCCGATGTGACCTTCTCCGACGACCCCTTGAGGATGATTCGAGGCGTGAGGTTTGCCACCCAGTTGGGATTCGATTTGGCTCCCGAAACATTTGATGCAATTGCGAGAAATGCCGATCGCATCAAAATCGTGTCGCAGGAACGTATAGCCACCGAGTTGCACAAAATTGTGGCTTCGCCCGTCCCCTCCATTGGTTTCCAATTGCTCAGCCTGACAGGCCTTTTGCCCCACATTTTCCCCGAGCTCGAAGCTTTGAAAGGAGTGGAGGTGAGAGGCGGTAAGGCCCACAAAGACAACTTTGTACACACACTCAAGGTGCTCGACAATGTGGCCAAGAAGAGCGATAACTTGTGGCTCCGCTGGGCGGCTTTGTTGCACGACATTGCCAAACCGCGCACCAAGGCTTTTGACCACAAAGTGGGGTGGTCGTTCCACGGCCACGAGGTGGTGGGTAGCAAGATGATTCCCGACATTTTCCGTCGTCTTCGATTGCCCCTCAACGAGAAGATGAAGTATGTGCGTAAGTTGGTGTTCCTTCACCTTAGGCCCATCATTCTCTCGGAGGATGAGGTGACCGATTCGGCTGTGCGCCGCTTGCTCTTTGAGGCAGGCGACGACGTGGAGGACTTGATGACTTTGTGTGAGGCCGACATTACCTCCGGCATCGACTCCAAGGTGCAGCGCTATCTGCGTAACTTTGCTCTGGTGAGGGTGAAGATGAAGGAGATCGAGGAGAAGGATAGGGTGCGTAATTTCCAACCACCCATCACGGGGGAGATAATTATGCAGACCTATGGGCTGGAGCCCTGCTCATTGGTGGGCGAGATAAAGGCCGTCATCAAGGATGCAATTCTCGACGGTAAAATCCCCAACGACTACGATGCAGCCTTCGGTCTGATGGAGGAAATTGCTGCCGAAAGAGGTCTGAGTAAACAACAATAAAACAGATGGTTATGGCTTTGGTCAATAATAACAGTGCCTACAAGGAGCGTAACCTCGAATTTCTCGAAGAATATGCCTCGCGCCCAGGTGTGCGTAGCCTCTACGGCGGTGTGCTGTATCGAGAAATCACCAAAGGTAAAGGCGAGAAACCTACGGCAAAGAGTGTGGTCACGGTCCACTACAAAGGTACACTCATCAACGGCAAAACTTTCGATGCCACCGAGAAGGGAAGGCCCGCGACTTTCCCCTTGCGCGGATTGATTGAGGGGTGGAAAATAGCCCTCAAGGAGATGTCGGTGGGAGCACGTTGGGAGGTGGTTATCCCCTTCAACCTTGGCTACGGATCGAGACCCGCGGGGGCCATCAAACCCTTCTCAACCCTCATATTCGACATTACACTCCTGCGCGTGGAGTAAAAATCCATCCGTGGGTGCTGATATCCCAACTATTTAACTAACTTTGTCACAAATAAAACTACTAAATCCAAATACACAGATGAAGAGATTTTTCCTCACCCTTGTGCTTGCACTTGCCACCTTGGCCGCTTCGGCCCAAAGTATCGACCGCCTCGGCATCGAATTTCGAGGTGATTGGCAGTTTGACTCTGCACTCTCGCAACCCTCCCGTTCCAACCAATCCTCATTTCAGGGTAAGTTTGCCAACTTCCGCATTGATGGCACTCTTGGCGAGGGATGGAGCTATTCGTTCCGCTATCGTATGAACAAAGTGCAATCAAATCCCTTTGCTGCAACGGATTGGGCAACCGTGAGCTACTCCATCGATAAGTGGGATTTCTCGGCGGGCAAACAGGTGGTTGCCATCGGTGGATACGAGTATGACCGTGCACCTATTGATATCTATTTTGCATCGGAGTATTGGCAGCATATTGCTTGCTACCAATTTGGTGCAAGTGCAACCTATAAGTTCAATAACTCGTGGGGCTCGAAGCTCCTCGGTCAGGCGTGTCAAAGCCCCTATGACTTCAACGGTCAGGGCCTCTATGCCTACAACCTTATGTATATGGACTCCCACAGCCTTACGTCGGTGAATGTGTTGGAGTATGCTCCTGGTAAGTATATAGGCTACGTGGCTTTGGGTATGCGCGAGGAGTGTGGACCTGTGTCTGTTGAATTCGATGTGATGGATCGCTACGACCTCGATAACAAAGGCACAAGTTTCTCGGCTATGATGGACGTGAAGTGGAGCGTCAACGATAGGCTCAATATTTTTGCACACGGCTCCTATGACGAGAATAGCTCGGAGGTGATGTTGGACCCCACAGTTCGCCCTGGTACAAATTTGTGGCACCTGGGTGGCGGAGTGGAGTATTTCCCCGCCGGACGCAAGGATGTGCGCTTCCACGCAGCAAGTAGCTATGTCTTTGGTGAGCAGGGTGTAGGTGGTGCTTTGGGCGTTGGCGACATTATGTTCCAGATGGGTGTCACTTGGCGCGTTAATCTCCTGTCCAAGAATTAATTAACAAATAATCGTATATGAACAAAAACTTCAAACCAACCAAAGACTCCAAGAGAGGTTTTAGGATTCCGAGTGGCATCGTCTGCTTGGTTGTGATTTTCCTACTCTTTGGTTATCTCGGCAACCGTATGGGTACTGCAAATATGCTCAATACGGTGATGCATACCGCCCACGACTTGTTGCTCAACACCGTATTCTACCTTATGGCGATATGTGTGATTACGGGTGCGTTGGGCCGTATCTTTGTGGAGTTCGGCGTGGTTAAGCTCTTGGAGAAACTGCTGCGCCCCTTTATGAAACCACTCTTCAACCTTCCCGGTGTGGCTTCGCTTGGCGCTGTGGTGACATTCCTCTCGGACAACCCCGCCATCATCTCCCTCGCACAAGATAGGCGATTTGCTTCCTATTTCAAGAAGTATCAATACATCTCGCTGACCAACTTCGGCACAGCCTTCGGTATGGGTCTGTTGGTTATTGTTTTTATGGTTGGTCAGGGATTTTTCGTGGAGCCTTTGGTGGGCTTGGCAGGTGCAATGATTGGTTGCATCACCTCCACGAGGATTATGCAGCGCTCTGTCATCAAGGCCTATCCCCACTATCAGTATGAACCTGCGGTGGTTGTCAACGAAGAGATTAAGGAGGAGGACCTCGAGTATCAGAAACCTCTCTTTCAGCGTATTCTCGACTCGCTGCTCGATGGAGGTCGCACGGGAGTGGATGTGGGCCTTGCCATCATTCCCGGCGTGCTCATCATCTCCACCTTTGTGATGCTTCTCACTTTTGGTCCCTCGGCATCGGGTGCCTACACGGGTGCCGCCTACGAGGGTACCGAGTTGCTCCCCTGGTTGGCCTCGAAAGTTAGCTTCATCTTTGAGTGGCTCTTTGGCTTTGAGGATCCCCACTTGGTCGCATTCCCCATCACTGCTTTGGGTGCTGTGGGTGCGGCCCTTGGACTTGTCCCCAACTTCATTGAGGCTGGTTGGGTGGATGGCAATGCTATTGCAGTCTTCACCGCCATCGGTATGTGCTGGAGTGGCTACCTCAGCACCCACACCGCTATGCTCGACACACTCGGCTATCGCAGCCTTACCTCGAAAGCCATTGTGGCCCACACCATTGGTGGCATCGTGGCGGCAATCTCAGCCCATTGGCTCTTTATGCTTGTGTCGCTGATATAGTCGATCCAGAACGAATGAGAAGCGGGAGAGCACACCATAGGTGCTTTCCCGCTTCTCTATTGTATGCTTCTGTTGTGCCGACTCAACCTAATTCTTTGCCCAAATGTTGCCAAACACCAACACGCCAATGGCGGTGGGGATGATGATGGGTATCACCCATTTCTCGCCTCCCTCAAAGAGTGCAGTGATTGTGATGGTTGCGGCAACAATTATCATTGCAATGCCGGTGACAAGTCGCAAGCGGTGGATGTTGTATTGTGCTTTCTCCTCGGCACTTGCTGTGTTGTAGCCGGATATGAGGAAATCGCCTTTGCCACAGAGAATTGCAATGGCGCCTACAAGGCACAAGATTGCGACGGGGATGATCACGTAGAGGCTCGCATTCATAGCTATTGTTGTTTTGGGTTGGGTTAGTCGAAGGATTGCATACCGCTCTGCGAAATCTTGATCATTCGCTGGTAGTCGTGGGGCGAAAGCTCCATAAAAAAGTAGTGGATGGGGTCGACCCTCATACCATTGAAGAGCACCTCATAGTGGAGGTGGGGCGAGAGCGAGAGTCCGCTGTTGCCCGTCAGGCCAATGATGTCACCTCGGCGAACCTTCTGTCCCTTCTTGACGTCGATTCGCGAGAGGTGGCTGTATTGGGTCTCATAGCCACCGCCGTGGTCAATCAGGATGTAGCGTCCGGAGGTGGTCTTGCGAGTCTTTATCTCTTTCACCTTGCCGTCGGCTGTGGCAAAGACACGCGAACCCGTGGGCACTGTATAGTCGACACCTTGGTGGGAAACAAGACTCTTGTAGAAGGGGTGTATCAACATTCCGTAGGGAGCCGTGAGGAAGGTGAGCTCCTTGTTAATCACGGGTTGAATGGCTGGGATGTTGTTGGCCTTGGTGCCTATGCTGTCGACGATGTTGTCGATGCGTGCAAATATGCCATCCAATTCATTCTCACCCTTTTCCAATCGCTTCATACGTTCGTTCATCTCTCTGTAGAGTTCCGTCTCGCTCATCGTTGAGAGGCGCTCGTAGTTTTGCCAACGACTATCGGTGGAGTTGTCCGCAAAGTCGTAGGGATCCGATTCGAAAAGGATGCGGAAGACGTTGCGGTCGCGCTCGATGACATTGTCGAGCACGAGCTGAACGGTGTCGTAGCGTTCCACAATGGCGGCATAGTCGCTCTCAAGCCTTTGGTTGCGTAGTCGCTGCTTGTGCTGCGAGGGGGTGTCCAAGAGGGTGAAAGCAAAATAGGTGGCCACAAGAATCACCACAAATGTGAGCAGGTTGGAGAGGAGTTGTCCGAGCACCCTTCCGATGCGTCCTGCACGGCTTTCGCTGGGCGGATATATACGATAGTGTCTACTCATTGTTTGTTCCCTCCAAAGTTTCAAAAGTGGTGGTTTTTGCCTGCTCGATGATGCGGTCAAATTCGGCGTCGGTCATATCGCGCCTGAAGTAGTTGATGGGGTCGACGTTGTTGCCCATATAGATCACTTCGTAGTGCAAGTGTGGGCCTGTGGAGCCACCCGTGTTGCCCATATAGCCAATTAGCTCACCGCGCTTAACCTCTTGACCCACAGTGACAAGTCGCTCATTGAGGTGGGCATAGCGAGTCTTGTATCCAAAGCCGTGGTCGATGAGAAGCATCTGTCCGTAGCCCCTGCGACGCAGACCCTTCTCGGAGTGAACGACCACGCCGTTTCCGGTGGCATAGATGGGGTCGCCTTTGCGACCACCGAAGTCGATGCCCTTGTGCTGAATATAGCGCTTGTAGATGGGGTGGAGCCTGCGTCCATAGGCGCCAATGGGGCCTCGCAGGTCGTTCTTGTTGATGGGCCAGATTGCGGGAATGGAGGCTGCCATTTTCTCCTTATCCTTCGAGAGGACCTGCAACTGGTCGAGCGAGACACTCTGACGGTAGAGCAGGCGGCTCTGTGCATCGAGCAACTGCCACGATTTGAGAACAATGCCGTCGTAGTCGTCGTTGAAGCCGAGGTATGTCTTACCCTCGTAGGGAGCGTAAACCCCCGGGATGTGGAGCGTGTCGGCGCCAAAGAGTGAGCGGTAGACATAGTTGTCGCGTTGTCGCAGTTGTCCCAACTTGTCGCCTGTGGCAGTGATGCGTTCGGAGAGTATGTCGAAACGGTGAACCAACTCGGCGCCTTGTTCCTCGAGATGGTAGAGCTTGGGGGTGTAGAAAGTTGTCGAATAGACGAGATTGATGAGTGCGGCAACGAGGAAAAAGAGCAATATGCGACGAATATTCTCGTAACGCTTCAGTCGAACGGGGCGTTCAACGGGCTCGTAGGTGAGCGTTTCGGGGTTGAATTTATACTCTTTTTTACTCATTGGGCGAAAAATGACTCTGTCAGAGTGACAAAATTACAGAAAAATAGTATTTTTGCAAACTTTATTTGCACGTGATATAAATAGAAGTAACAATATAACAGAATTCAGACTATGATGACATCAAACGAAATCAGGAAAAAGTTCCTCGAATTTTTCGAGAGCAAAGGCCACACCATTGTGCCTTCGGCTCCTATGGTTGTGAAGAATGACCCCACCCTTATGTTTACCAATGCAGGTATGAACCAGTTTAAGGACATCTTCCTCGGCAATGCCGAGAAGAAGTTTGACCGCGCTGCCGACACCCAGAAGTGCTTGCGCGTGTCGGGTAAACACAACGACCTCGAGGAGGTGGGCCACGATACCTACCACCACACTATGTTCGAGATGCTCGGCAACTGGTCTTTCGGCGACTATTTCAAGAAAGAGGCAATTAGCTGGGCGTGGGAACTCCTGACCGAGGTCTATGGTATGCCCAAGGATAGGCTCTATGCCACCGTATTTGAGGGTGCACCCGAGGATGGCGTGCCTATGGACCAGGAGGCATTTGACCTCTGGAAACAGTATCTGCCCGAGGATCACATCATTCTCGGCAATAAGCACGACAACTTCTGGGAGATGGGTGAG
>JAFPBB010000048.1 GCA_017390585.1 Tidjanibacter sp.
CTCGTAGTTGAGGTCGTATTGCCCCAGAAACAGGCTCTTCGGCCGCACCGCGCCCTTCACGACCGTCGCCACCTTGCCGGACGGCGTGAGCCAGCTGACGACATGACTCGTCCTCGACCACGGCCGTATGTCCAGGCAAACCGCCTCGGTCTTTATCGTCTCGCCGGCCAAGGATCAATGTTCCTTGATCGTTCCTTTCAGAACGGCGATGAAGGCCGATTGCGGCACGTTGACGTGGCCGAATTCCTTCACTGCGAGGGGGCAAAACGCCACAGCCCCACCCCCTCACAAGGAGGTAAATCGTGGCCAACACAAAGTTGAACTAATGGCAAAAATGGAGATGGATGATGTCCCTGTCAGTAAAATTTGTAGCCCCGGCGACTCTCAGCGCCGTGCCATTGGTCTATGGCTTGCGCGCGGCTAACAACATCGACGCCGAAGTCGCCCTCCTCACACACAACGAAATCGTAGAGTCTCTCCTCGAGGGCAGAGCCGATGTGGCACTCCTCTCGGCAGAGGTCGCACGCACCATTCCGGCCACTCGCATCGTGACCGATTTCTGCATCGCACCCGCCGACAAAAAGGGCTCCCTCAGCCTCGCTGAGCAGTGGAACGTCGCCCCCGACGCTCCCGTCTATGGCGTGGTCGTGGCGCGCGAAGGAGTTGAGCTCGACGTTCTCGACTCTCTCGAGCAGGCTTTCACCCTCGGTGTGGAGCGCATCTATGAGGCTCTTCTCTCGCAGGCCGAGTGCCCCAAAATCGAAGACTACACCTACCTCACATCCACGGTAGACTATCTGTTTGACGCAAAAAAACACACGGCACTGGAGGCCTATTGGAAAAAGCTCAAAAAGGCTGCCTCCCACGCCAACCCGGGCTGACTGAAATAAGGAGCCGCAGGGGGTGTCAGACGCCCCGCTGACGGCTGTCCATTCGGACAATTTGCAGGAAAACACGTTCACCTCGAAATCCGAACAGCCCACACACAATGATCACAATCTACCTCAAACAGTATAACAAAATAGTGCGCGAAGCCGACATCAAGCTCTTTGATGAACTCGGCTACGACGACATTTTGTGGATAGACCTCCTCTCGCCCACCATCCAAGAGCGCAAGGCGGTGGAGAATTTTATGGAACTCAACCTGCTCACAAGGCAGCAGATCGAGGAGATTGAGTCGACCTCGAAATACTCCGAGACCGAAAACGCAATCTTCTCCAACACCAACTTCTTTGTGCCTCAGGCCGAGGGATTTACCGTCGAGCCTGTGTCATTCATCGTGAGCGAGGGTGTGCTCATCACCACCCGCAATGCCGAGTTTCGCACCTTCAATGAGGCCGCCAAGAGGCTCCAGATGAATGCTCGTGCCTACAACACGGGCTACCACCTGCTCATCTCCATCCTTGAGGTGAGGATCGACGCCGACGCCGACCTCGTGGAGAACGTCGCCAAGCAGATTGCCGCACTGAGCAAGGAGATCTCGGTGGACGGCGAGGTCGACAAGCGCGACATCACCCGCATCAATGCTTTGCAGGAGTTGACGATGTTGATTCGTGAGAACATCTTCGACCGCCAGCGCATCCTCTCCGGCATCCAGCGAAGCGAGCGTTTCCCCAACGATATCTACCCCCGCCTGCAGCTTATGATGCGCGACGTCAACTCGCTCATCTCCCACGCCGACTTCAGCTTCGAGCGTCTGGACTACTTGCAGGATACGGCGTTGGGTCTGATTACCATTGAGCAGAACAACTCGTCGAAGATTCTGGCTCTGGCCTCGGTAGTATTCCTCCCTGCGACGCTTGTGGCGAGCATCTATGGTATGAACTTCAAGAAGATGCCCTTCCTCGATTGGGACCAAGGGTGGCTGGTTGCGATGTTCCTGATTGTGGCCCTTGCGGCAGGCACCTACTTCCTCTTCAAGCGCCAGAAATAGGGGTCAGCAACGCACCTGTGGGGCGAGCAAAAAGCGACCCAAAAACCGAAAAAATAGAAAACAGCCTAACCAATTGATAGTTAGGCTGTTTTTGTGCCTCAACGTACCATATTCGGTACCATATTTCTTACCATATTTTGCCCCGCCTAAAACATCACCGAGGCGCCCACGCGAATCACCGAGTTGCGGTTGTCGGGAACGGAGATGTAGTAGTAGCCACCCATAGTGTTGGAGATGCCGTCGTGGGTTTGGGTGATGCCCATAGCGTAGCGTACGTCGAGCATCAGGCGCCCCTTGAGCAGCTCACAGCGGCCACCCACAACCACACCAAAATCTGCGGCGTGGAAGGAGTCGCCATCGAACTCGTGGCGGCCACTGACGTAGCCCTCGCCCACCACCGAGGGGGCTGTGAACGAGTAGTTGCCGCCTGCGAAGATGCCGAGTTGTGGGCCTGCCATCACTCGGAGGTGTGTGTCGGCCACGCGGAGTCGCCACTGTATCAGCAGGGGGATGTTGACATAGTTGTAGTTGTAGTCGACAGCCACACCGGCCTCATTGGGATTGCAATGGGTGCCCTGCTGCGACCAAGCCACCTCAGTGCCGAGAACAAGGCGTTCCGTGAGCAGGTAGCCCACATTCACGCCCACCCAAGGAGCGAGCCTGGGAGTGGTGTCCTCCACGCCGATGAGGCTGGAGAGGTTGGCACCGCCGCCCACGCCCCACTCGAAGCGTTGCGCGCGGCTGGGGGTGGAGAGGGTTGCAAACAGCACGCAGAGCGCTGTGGCAAAAAGTGATATTCTCTGTTTCATCTTCCGTTTCGATTTGCTTCTTCACCCCAAAAGTAGTCAAAAACTCCGACTCTCACAAATATGTGGGGGTCGGAGTTTTATGATGGTGAATGTTTCTCCCTCGCCGAGGGTTCAATCGGCCCTCTACGGCAGTAATCTCACGGTGTGTGGCGGGGAGTTGTGTGTGGGAAAAGTCCTCCTTAGAACTCGTAGAATACGCCGAGCTGAACTACGCCCTGCTTGCCGAATCCCTCGCGAGTAACCTCACCCTCGTCGTTCTTGAGAGTGGGGAAGAAGTTGCCCACGCCGATGTTGTAGCGAGCGTCAACACCCAGATTTGCAGTGAGTTTCACCTGTGCGCCCACAACGAACGAGAAGTCCACGCCGCTGTAGCTGTCGGCCTCGAGGGGCTCCTTGGTAACGCTCTCGCCGCCATCCTTATCGGGCACGGTGGTGACGGTGTTGCCGCCAAGTGCAAAGCCGATCTGGGGACCCACAAAGGCGCGGAGGTTTGCGAAGTGGAGTTTCGCAAGGATGGGCACATTGAGGTAGTTGATGTTGTAGTTGGTCGACGACTCGGCACCGGCACCGAAGAGGCTGCTGGAGACGGTGGAGTTGGTCCTCACGCCCTGCGAGGAGAAGTTGGCCTCCACCTGCACGCCGAGCAGGGGCATCACCATATACTCGGCATAGAGACCTGCGTTGAAGCCCACCTTCATAGCTTGGGTGGTCTCGGCAGTCACGAGGTCGCCCAGGTCAAGGCCGGGGGCCTTCTCGGCAACATTACTAATGGAGGCGAGGTTGCCACCCACGCGCACACCGAAATTGAGCTGTGCAAAGGCGCCGGTTGTCATAACCAAAGCGGCCAGGGAGATGATAAGTTTTTTCATAGTTTCAACTGTTTTTTGTTTGTGGTTTGTGGTTATTATGTTTCTCTGGGAGCCAATCGACACAACGCGACGACTGTTACTCCACTAACAAAGATAGCAACATTATTTTATTTTCGCAAGTGATGGGCACAATTTCCCTCCTTTGTGGCGAGCAGGTGGATACAAAAAAGGGCCTGCCGATTAGGCAGACCCTGCTCTTTGCGCGCAACCTTTTGTTGCTCCTTTTGTCGCTCCTCAACGGGAAAATCACCGCCGAGGCGTAGGCCATTCTCTCGCGCGTGCGCGTGCGCGTCTTTTTATTTAGTTGTACTCTGCGCCTTTAGTTGTACTCTGCGCCATTGCGCCCACTCTACTTGAGCGTCTTGATGTCCTTCACCCTCAGCTGAGGCGTTGTGGTGCCACGGTAGTGGTTCTCCACAATGGAGTAGCACACATCTATAGGCCTGCCGTTGCTGATCCACTCATAGTGGGTGGGCTGCTGGAACGCAATCGCTCCAATGGTCGTGTTGGGCTTCTGCCTCTGGGTGAGGTCCATCTTGAGGTGCTCCCTCTCGGCGCCCACCAACTTCGCATCGCCCCTATTGCTCACCCCTTTGGTGACAAACACAGGAGCCGTATTACCCGGACCAAAGGGCTGGAAGCGCGACAGCACCGCCCTGAACGAAGGGGTGATGTCGCTGAAGAGCAACTCGGCGTCGATATCCACCTGTGGCACAAGCAGCTTGGGGTCGATATGCTCCTCCACATAGGCGTGGAAGCGGCGCGTGAACTCCTCCACATTCTCGGGCTTCATCGTGAGTCCCGCGGCATACATATGGCCACCGAAGTTCTCCAGCAAATCGGAGCACGACTCCACAGCCTGATAGAGGTCGAAACCGGCCACGCTACGAGCCGAGCCGGTGGCAAAATTGTTGCTCATCGTGAGGACCACGGTGGGCTTGTAGTAGGTCTCAATGAGCCTCGAGGCGACGATTCCCACGATGCCCTTCATCCACTTGGGATTGTAAATGACGATGCTCTTGTGCGACTTCATCTCCTCGCTGGCCTCGATGATGTCGTGGGCCTCCTGGGTGACGTTGCGGTCGATGCTCTTGCGGTTCTGGTTGAACTCGTCGATGATGTCGCCACACTTCTCGGCCTCCTTCTCGTCCCTCTCGATGAGCATCTCCACAGCCTTGTGGCCGCCCGAGGGTGCCGCATCGGGGTCGTCTTGGTCCACCCTCATACGACCTGCCGCATTGATGCGGGGGCCGATCTTGAAGACGATGTCGTCGATGGTGATGATGTGTTTGTCGAGTCCGCAGATGCGGATGATGGAGTGGAGTCCCTTGCGGGGCGCCTCGTTGAGGCGGCGCAGGCCATAGTAGGCCAAAATGCGATTCTCACCCGTCAGAGGAACAATGTCGGCAGCAGTGCTGACCACAACAAGGTCCAGCAGTTTCTCCACCTCGCTGAAGGGAATACCCTTCTTCTGGGCATAGCCCTGCACGAGCTTGAAACCCACACCGCAGCCCGAGAGTTCATCGAAGGGGTAGTGGCAATCCTCCCTCTTGGGGTCGAGGACAGCTACAGCCTCGGGGATGGTGTCTCCGGGTAGGTGGTGGTCGCAGATGATGAAATCAATCCCTTTTGTGTTGGCATAGGCAACCTTTTCAACGGCCTTGATACCGCAATCGAGTGCGATTACAAGGCTCACACCTTTGCGTTCGGCATAGTCGATACTCGATATCGACACGCCATATCCCTCCCTATATCGGTCGGGGATGTAGAATGTGAGGTTTTGATGTCCTCTGCTGCGCAGGAAAGTGTAGACCAGCGCAACAGCCGTACAGCCATCCACGTCGTAGTCGCCATAGACCATAATCTTCTCGCCATTGCGAACGGCCCTGTCGATACGCTCAACCGCCCTATCCATATCCTTCATCAGGAATGGGTCGTGGAGGTCGGACAGCTTGGGGTTAAAGAACCTCGTAGCCTCGTTGTAAGTTTCTATGCCTCTTTGTACAAGCAGGTTGGCAAGGACAGGGGGGATGTTGAGTTGCGAAGCAAGGTGTGCCACCTTCTCGCTCTCGCCCTGAGCCTTGATTACCCAACGTTTGTCAATTGGCATAATCTTTTAGTATTTATTTTATTAACGTCTAATTTCTCTGCCAGATGTGCCAACAAGCGCTCCTTGACCCGCTCAACGTCCTCCTTGTGGCCCAGCTCCTGCTCCATAGAGGTGGCCGTGCGGTCCACAAATCCACACGGGTTGATGTAGCCAAAATAGCGCAACTCCGTGTTGACATTGAGTGCAAAGCCGTGCATAGTCACCCATCGCGACGACTTCACGCCCACAGCACAAATCTTCCTCATAGGCCTGCCAGGCTCCACAATCCACACGCCCGAGGCACCCTCGACGCGCTGGCACACTATGCCCCACTCGGCCATAGTCTCTATCACGGCACCCTCGATGGCGTCGATGTAGCCCTTCAGACCAATGCCCAGCTGGGAGAGGTCCAAAATCGGGTAGCCCACAATCTGGCCCGGACCGTGGAAGGTGATGTCACCTCCCCTATCGATGTGGAAAAACTCCGCACCGAGGCTCTTGAGGAACTCTTCGGCAACCAGAAGATTGCTCTCCTTGCCGCTCTTTCCAAGGGTGTAGACAGGGGGATGTTCCACCAGCAACACCGTATGGCGGGGATGCCCACCCGCCGCTTTTGTGGCTATCGACTCCCGGAAAAGGCGCTCCTGAAGCTCCCAACACTCCTTGAAGCCCATCCGACCCACGTCCACAACATCCACCTCTCGTCCCCCCATCTCGGGAACATCAACACCCCCAACGGGGCCGGCGGTATGGTTGTCGTAGGTCGTCATTTTCTGTGCCACACTATTTTTTGCACGCATCCACCGCCCTATCCGCAAGGTACGACGACCTCACAAGGGGTGCGCTTGCAACATATTTGAAACCCATCTCCAGGGCCTCCTGCTTGAAAGTATCGAACTCCTCGGGACTGACGTAGCGAGCCACAGGATAGTGCTTCGCCGTGGGTCGCAGATACTGACCGAGGGTGACAATCTCCACGCCCGCCCCACGCAAGTCGGACAAGGCTTGGAGCACCTCCTCGTGACTCTCACCCAAGCCCAGCATAATGCCACTCTTGGTGGGGATGCCGCTCTCGCCCATAATGCGGAGCGCCTCCAAAGAGGTGTGATACTTAGCCCTCGAGCGCACGAGCGGCGTGATGCGCTCGACGGTCTCGAGGTTGTGGCCCACAATGTGGGGTTTGGAACTCAGCGCGAGTTCGATGAGCTCCCTCTTGCCATCGAAATCGGGCAGAAGGACCTCTACGGTTGTGGTTGGATTAACAGTTTTGATTGCTTCCACGACTCTTCTCCAATGGTCGGCACCTGCGTCGGGCAGGTCGTCGCGGTCTACGGAGGTGATAACGGCGTGGCGAAGTCCCATCAGGCGGATGGACTCGGCGACCCTTTCGGGTTCATTGGGTTCGATAGGCAACGGCTTACCGGTGGGGGTGGCGCAGAACTTACAACCTCGGGTGCAGATGTCACCCAAAATCATAAAGGTTGCCGTCTTGCGGCTCCAGCACTCGGACTTGTTGGGACACTTGCCGCTGCTGCATATCGTATGCAGCCCGTGTCGCTCCACGATGTGAGCCACTTCGGCATATCCTGCTCCGTCGTGGAGCTTAATTTTCAGCCATTCGGGTTTTATGCGTCGCTCTATCTTGTCATTAAGATTAGGCATTTGCAATTTACTATTTTTCCAATTACCGCAAAAGTAGTGATAAGATTTCGATTTTCAAAATCTCCACACCTATATTTTAACACGCGCAAGGCTATTTCCCCCACCCCACAGAAGGTCAACCCGCCACCTCTGCCACGCCCGACCACCACTGCACCACAATTGGGCAGGGTCGCCCCCTCCGGCAAGGGCGAGGGAAATTGCAGAGCGCGGAGGGATTTTTGTGCCAAAAGAAGGAGCGAGTCCCGCAGTTTGCTCGGCGCAAATGAGGGGCTCGCTCTCTGAATTTTGGTGCAACATCATCCACATCCCTAAAATTGCAGAGAATCGGATGAATTCGAGGCACACAAGAAAATCTCCCCCGCAGTTTGCTCATCGCAAATGAGGGGAAATGCATAAGTGTGTGGCGGGCCGAGCCGCAGATGCCGGCCAACCGAAAATTGCAGAGAACAGAGGGATTTTTGTGCCAAAAGAAGGAGCGAGTCCCGCAGTTTGCTCGTCGCAAATGAGGGGCTCGCTCTCTGAATTTTGGTGCAAAAAGCACCTGTTATATGCAATTTTTACTCGTCTTTGTCCTCCTCCTGGTAAGCCTTCAACAGCTTGTCCTGAACATCGGCGGGAACCTGCTCATAGGATGCAAACTCCATAGTGTAGTTGGCACGACCCAGAGTAAGTGCGCTGAGGGTGGTCGAGTAGCGATAGAGCTCTGCAAGAGGTACCCTTGCGTTCAGGCGGCTGTAGGCACCCTCGGCATTCATACCCATAATCTGAGCACGACGACCATTGAGGTCACTCATAATGTCGCCCATATTCTCGCTGGGAACCAAAATCTCCACGTTGTAGATGGGCTCCAGAATCTTGGGACCTGCGTTGCGGAAGGCCTCCTTGAAGGCGTTGCGGGCTGCAAGTACGAACGAAATCTCATTCGAATCTACGGGGTGCATCTTACCGTCGTAGATCACAACGCGGATGTCGCGTGCATACGAACCGGTCAGAGGACCCTCGTTGAGTTTATCTTTGATACCCTTGAGGATTGCGGGCATAAAGCGTGCGTCGATAGCACCACCAACGATGGCGTTGTAGTAGATGAGTTTGCCACCCCACTCGAGGTCAAACTCCTCTTTACCCTTGATGTTCACCAAGAGCTCGCGGCCGTCAACCTTGTACTGCTTGGGCTCGGGCATACCCTCATAGTAGGGCTCCACAACCATATGTACCTCGCCGAACTGACCCGAACCACCCGACTGTTTGCGGTGACGGTAGTTGGCAGCAGCCACCTTGGTAATGGTCTCGCGATAGGGAATCTTGGGAGCCAAGAACTCGATCTCGATCTTGTTGTTCTGGATGATGGTCTTGAGCAGGTTGATGTGCATCTCGCCCTGGCACTGGATGATGGTCTGCTTGAGCTCTTTGGAGTACTCCACCTTGTAGGTCAGATCCTCCTGTTTGATGCGGTTGAGCATCTCGCCGAGTTTCTCCTCGTTGTTCTGGTCGAGAGCGCGAACAGCTGCGCGGTAGCGGGGAGCGGGGAAGTTGATGGGCGAAATCTCTGCAACCTCACCCACGCCGAGAGTGTCGTTGGCCTTGGTGCCTTTGAGTTTCACGGTGCAACCGATCTCACCTGCCACAAGCTCCGAAACTTTCTCGCGTTTCTTGCCTGCAACTGCGAAGAGCTGGGAGATCTTCTCCTTGTTGCCATTGCGGGGGTTCACAACCTCCATACCCTCGGTGAGCTTACCGGTAACTACGCGGAAGTAGCTCACCTCACCCACGTGCTGCTCAACAGCGTTGCGGAATACGAAGATCGAGGTGGGAGCCTCGGCGTCGCACTTAACCTCGTTGCCCTCAACATCGGTCATTGCATTTGCGTGTGCGGGGTCGGGAAGAACGTTGATGATGAACTCCATAATCCTCTTCAGGCCGAAGCTCTTCTTTGCCGAGCAGCAGAAGATGGGCATAAAGTCGCGGTTGGCAACGCCGTCGCGGAGGCCCTGGCGAATCTCGTCGGCGGAGAGGTCGTTGGTCTCAAAGAATTTCTCCATCAGAGCCTCGTCGTTGATGGCAGCTGCCTCGAGAAGCTCGTTGTGGTACTCCTCTGCGCGATCCATCTCGGAAGCGGGAATCTCGAGCTCCTCCTGGTTGCCGTTCTCATCTTTGGCCTTGTACATCTTCATAGTGAGCACGTCGATGATGGCGTCGAAGCCGAGACCGGGGTTCACGGGGAACTGAACAACTACGGGGTTGATGGGCGAGCCGCTCTTGAGGGAGTCGATAACCTTGTCCCACGAAGCGTTCTCTTTGTCGAGCTGGTTGATGATACCCACCACGGGCATCTTAGCCTGGGCTGCATAGCGGCTGTGGATCTCGCTACCCACGTCGAAGCCCTGGTTGCCGTTGATCACAAGGGCAGCCAAGTCACACACCTTGTAGGCGGAGAATACGCCACCACAGAGGTCATCCACACCGGGAGTGTCGATGAAGTTGAATTTGTGGCCTGCAAACTCGGTGTAGATAACAGCGGGATAGAGGCTACGGCCCTGAGCCTGCTCGAGTTCGGTGTTGTCGGAGAGGGTGTTACCAGCCTCTACAGTACCTTTACGGTCGATAAGTTTGCTCTCAAATGCGAAAGCCTCGGCAAGAGTGGTCTTGCCGCTACCTGTGCCGCCAACGATAGCCACGTTGCGGAGGTTTTGAGTTTGATAAGTTTTCATTGTGTAGATATTGTTAGTTATGTTAGTTGCGGTTTTGCTCACAAAAGAGCCCTCTAAGGTAGACATTTTTTTTGAATTATCTACACAATTTGTCTGTTTTCCAAATGTTTTTCATATCTTTGTTACCAAGATGGTAGATTTTTCCGAAAAGATAGAGGCCCTCAGTGGCTATTTGAATGGCACAGCCAAGCGCATCGCCATTGTCACCCACACCAACCCCGACGGCGACGCCATTGGCTCCTCGCTCGCCTGGGCTGAGATTCTGCGACGCAAAGGACACAGCGTCACCTGCCTTGTGCCCAACCGTTTCCCCTCCTTCCTCGACTGGATGACGGGCATCGAGGAGATGGTGGTGGCCAAGGAGCACCCCGAGGAGGCCAACAAGGCCATCGAGGAGGCCGAGGTGATCTTCGTTATGGACCTCAACAAAATCGACAGGCTCGACTCGATGAGTGAGCCGTTGCTCGCCTCGTCGGCACCCCGCATCCTCATCGACCACCACCTGATGCCGCCCGACGACTACACCCTCCAATTCTCCTACCCCGAACTCTGCTCCACCTCCTTTGTGACCTACAAGCTCATCGAGGCCACCGCAGGTGTGGAGGCCATCACTCCCGAGATGGCGGAGAACCTCTATGTGGGCATTATGACCGACACGGGCAACTTTGCCTTCAGCTTCCTCACGCCCGACCTTATGAGGGGTGTGGCCACGCTGCTCGAGAGGGGCTTGGAGATCCCCAAGGTCTACAATGCTGTCTACAATGCCTACACGGCCTCGCGCGTGAAGCTCTTGGGCTACTCGTTGGGTCGCAAGATGGAGATTATCGAGAACGGCAAGGCCGCCTACATAGGTCTCTCGGAGCGCGAAATGAGGCGTTTCAACTTCCAGCTGGGCGATAGCGAGGGCTTTGTGAACTACCCGCTCTCGATTGCCGGAATGAAGATGTCGGCCCTCTTCTCGGAGACCCACAAGTTCATCCGCGTGTCGTTGCGCTCGAGGGGTGACGAGGTGGATGTCAACATCTTCGCAAGGCGCTACTTCGGTGGTGGCGGCCACAAGAATGCCGCAGGCGGAAAGTCGTTTGTTTCGCTCAGCCAGACCATCGAAAACTACAAGGATGCCGTGGCCGAATACTTCGCCGAGCTCGGCATCAAGGAGTAGTGGCTCGGGCGGGGCGCACAAAAAAAAGAGAAAAAAATGCAGGGGCAATGCAACGTTTTGGCTTGCTCCTGCATCTACATATAGGGACCACCCCCAATCTAACCCCCTGCAAGCCTATGAAAAAATTTCTTACCCTTCTCCTCCTCACCCTCGCAGCACTCCCTCTCGCTGCGCAGCAAACCGAGCCCACCAACCAACGTGAGGTGGTGGATCTCGATGCACGCGAGCAGGGCAGGTGGGGCGAAACCGAGAGTCACTATGCTTCGATGAGTTTCTTCGAGAAGTTCATCAACCTCTCCACCCCCAATCGCAAGTGCGGCTATGAGCTTCGCATCGGCGGCCACGATCTCTATGAGTTCCGCCACAACCTGCTCGTCCGCTTCCAGAACCAACGCCACAACGGCGGCAGCCTCAAAAACCAATATGAGTATGCCCAGCTCGCCTATGGCAACTACGACTACGTCGACTTCCCTCTGGTGGATTTCTCGGTGGCAGGTAGTGGCAGGTGGCAGTATGGCGTGTGCCTCAGCGGCGCCTCTATGGCCCAGAATCTCTACAATGTGGCCACCCACGCCGTTGTCGACTCCCACGACGTCACAGCCCTCCTCATCTTCCCCTATGCGCGCTACAACCTCGTCAGGACCAAGTGGTTGCGTGCCTACGCCGGGATGGGACTCAACTTCGCCTGCGGCGTTGGATTCGACCCCGAAACCGAGTTTGGCTTCACCCTGGGTTACACCCTTGGCACCCGCATCTTCCTCTTTGGCGAGACCTTCATCGGCTCCTACGCCACCACCAACCTCGGCATCGGTTACAGATTCTAACACCACCCCAAAAAATCCCCATTCCCTATGAAACGATTCTTCGCCCCCATATTGGCACTCCTCGCTCTGGCACCCACACTCTTCGGCTGTGCCAAGCCCGACGACTCGCAGGAGTATTTCGACTCGCTCGATGGAGCCAAGCCCGGCTACACAGCCTTCCAGCAGAGCCTCCTGAGCATCACCCACCCCGTGGGCGCACTCATTATGGCGCTCAACCTCAACCACTACATCACCACACCCGAGGATCAGAAGATGGCCATCGAGGATCTCTACTACTACTTCTACAAAGTGCGCGAAGCACAACCCAACTTATGGCAGATCTACGACACCACGTGGGAGGAGCTCTATCAGCTCGAAAATGGGCTCACCCTCGACCAAGAGGGTGCCGAATGGAAGGTCTGGCGCAACCCCCGCTTCTTTGGTAAGGAGGCGACGGGAGGCATCGGCATCTCCATCCGCACCACAGCACCCGACACACACACCATCACACTCAAGAATGTCCAAACCCCCATCCACGTCTACTCCCCCTCGATGCTCATCGCGGCACAGCACACAGGTGAGACTCGCTACACCGCCTATGTGGAGTGTGAGCTCACCGTGAAGAGCAATCGCAGCGCCTACGACCGTGGCGAGGCCGAGCATCTCATCCTCTCCATCGAGGGCACCGGCTCCTTTGCCGACAGAGAAAACAAATCCTACGGTTGCCAATACACCATCACCACCCCTCTGGTGGGGGTATTCAACACATCGGGCACCCTCGCGGCTCCCCTCTCGGGCGCGATGGATATCTACATCAGCGCCAACACACACACCGTGCGACACGCCGAGGTGACAATGGAGCGCAATGTGATCAAGGTGTTCTATGAGCACAGCTCCGGCGTCCGCCGCACCTCCTACTACGATTGGGGCTCACAAAACATCACCCCACGCTAAACAAAAGACCCTGCTCCGAGATGGGAGCAGGGTCTTTTGTTTTTTGCGACATTCGTCGCTTTTGTTTCTGCGACTTTTTATAAAAAGTCGCCCAAAAATTTTCCTCGAGATACTTCGTATCTCTTCACCGTGTCAGCCCTATGTTTGGCCGAGCAAAGTCTGCACTAAAAGTTTTTGGTGAAGCTTTTTACAAAAAGCTTCGTTCTTCTTTTTTGCGCGACTGACGTCGCTTTTGTTTCTGCGACTTTTTATAAAAAGTCGCCCAAAAATTTTTATCGAGATACTTCGTATCTCTTTATCAGTGTCTGCCTTACTTTGGCCGTGCAAACTCTGCACTAAAAGTTTTTGGTGAAGCTTTTTACAAAAAGCTTCGTTCTTTTTGGCGACTGCCGTCGCTTTTGTTTC
>JAFPBB010000049.1 GCA_017390585.1 Tidjanibacter sp.
CTTTTGAATAATGAAAGCCTCTTCCTAAATTGGGAGAGGCTTTTTTTGCGTCTCATACAACACCTAAGTATTTACATTCCCCCTAAATCCCCCTTTGGCAAAGGGGGACTTACTCGAGAGCTATGCCCTCGAGATTGAGATTGGCGCACTGACCAAATAATCACGCACCTTTTGCATAATGCGAGCCTCTTCCTAAATTGGGAGAGGCTTTTTTTGCGTCTCATACAACACCTAAGTATTTACATTCCCCCTAAATCCCCCTTTGGCAAAGGGGGACTTACTCGAGAGCTATGCCCTCGAGATTGAGATTGGCGCCCTGACCAAATAATCACGCACCTTTTGAATAATGAAAGCCTCTTCCGCTTGGGAGAGGCTTTTTTTGTATGCAAAAGTGCGGCAAAAGCAAAGCCCCTTCCGCAGAAGGGGCTTTGCTTTTTGCTTGAGTCATACCATACCACACTATACTATGCCCACCCACATCGGGCGTGGGCAAATGTGGTGCTCTATCGGCGGGGCATATTCTCGGCCCTGATGATGAAGTAGTTGTTCTTCTCGCTCAGCAGGCGATACTCACTATGGTTGCCCCAATGTGCAGGACGGTCCTTGATCTCCATATCCTCCTCCGTGTCGTTGGCAACATAGGGGGCAATCTTCGAGTGCCACGAGGTGATGCGGGCATAGCTCGAGTAGTAGTCCATCAGGCCCATTGCGGGGTCGACAATCTCGTTGAGGTAGTCGATGTAGAGATTCTTGTAGTCGTCGAACTGCAAGATTTTGGCCACAAGGGGGTGGTCGTTGCCGTTACCCCATTTGAGCGGGTCGTGGCGACCTGCGTCGCTTTGCACGCCACAGTGGTTGGTGGTGCCGAGCGAGTTGTCGTAGTCGTAGGGGATGAAATAGAGCTTGTAGCCCGAGGTGGCGCCGCTATTGAAATAGAGGTAGTAGTTGTTGGCGTTGTTCCAATAGTCGTCCCACATACCCACAGCCACGTTCACGGCGTAGGTCTTCAGGAAGAGGGGGATGTCGATAGTCTCGCCGAGCCAATCGTGGAGGTCGTTGCCACTCTTCGAGTTGAGCTTCTTCATAAAGTCCTTGAGCTGCTCTTTGGCCGAGGAGAAGGAGTTGTTCTCGGTTTTGAGCTCATAGGGCCACTCCTCGTCGGTGTCTTGGTCGAGACCGAATTTCTTGTCGTCGTTGTAGTTTTTCAGGTCGGCGGGGCCTTTGGAGGTGTAGCTACACTTCCAGAGGTTGCCTTCGTGGCCGCCGAAGCGGTCGGAGCGCACCTTGAGATACTCGTCGTCGATGGTCTCGAGCATTCCGTAGACGCCGTAGTAGGCGGGCTTGGAGTCGCCCTCGACGTGGATCCACAGGCGGCAGTAGATGTCGTTGATGGCGGTCCACACTCCATAGCGGCGGAAGAGGTCGTAGCAGTAGAGCTCCCTGACGTAGGCGGGGTCGGCATTGAACCACTTGAGGTGGATTTTTCTCACGCCACCGATGGTGTGTGCAGCATCTTTGTGGAATTTGCGGAAGTTGATTTGGGTGTGGAAGTGGTGCCAATCGGAGTTGTTCCTCTTGTGCATTTCGCCACCATTGCCCTCGGGGCGACGACGCGAGGTGTTGCCCCTCAATCGCCAACCTGCCTCCTTGAAGGTGAAGACGTCGGTGCCGTTGTCGAAGGTCACATCACCCTTGAAATACTGTTTGGTGCCGCTATTCTGGTCGTAGGCCTTGAGCATATTGTTCCACTCATTCTCGCTTACCGTGAGGGTAATCTTGGGGAAGGTGTCCTCGTTCCATACGAAGGCAACTGCCTCGGCGAGAGTGGTGGTGCCGGTGCTGGGATTGCCACCCGTGTTATCACCGGGATTTTCCGGATTCTCAGGGTTTTCCGGATTCTCGGGGTCTTTGGGGTCTTCGGGCTCCTCGGTCTCGTCGTCGAACTCCACATCCATATTGGCAAATGCGGAGACGGGTTTGCCATCGTTGGCGTAGCCGGGGGTGGCGGTGTCGACAACCCACCATCTGGGGCCTCCGTCGGGGATGCGACCCGCTATGTCGAAGGTGTGCTCCACCTCGCCATCCCACTCATCGGTGTTGTGGATGGTCTTCTTTGCGCTGTTGACAAAGTAGTCCACCCTCGTGCCCTCCGCGTCGAGAAGTTCCAGAAGAAGCGACTTCTTACCCGAAATGCCCGAGTCGCTTGTGCCGAGCGCAACGCCGTCGTGCTGGTCGGTTTTGCCCTTGCAGTTGAGCACAGCAAATCCCTGTGCGGGGAGAATGGTGCCCTCGGGAATGTAGTAGGGGGCTGTGCCCTCGGCATCGTCGAGGAGGGAGGTGTTGTTCTTGCGGATGGTCCAACCGCCGAGGTCAACCTCCTTGCCGCCTGCGTTGTAGAGCTCGATATACTTGGCTGCGGTGTTCACCTCGTTGATAACTACTCTTCCCTCGAGGGGCTCCTCGGGAAGGAAAGGAAGGCAAGCGGATGTGAGGAACATAACCACTGCTGCCCAAAGGGTCAAATGTGTTTTTCTCATTGTCTATGTTTTGTTGCGTTTTTTTGTTTCTATGGTTGGTGGGCCCGTTAGAGGCTTGAGGGGCAACTAACGGATGGGGCCGAACATATCGCTGCCGATGTTGACCGAGAGGGCAATGACCTGCTGCCAACCCCAATGTATGCCATCGAAGTGGTGGACGGATGCGATGCGGAGTTTTACGCCATCTTTGAGTTTCGGCTCCCAATAGAGCTCCAAGCGGTTGTAGAATCCCTTTTCGCCCACGCGGTAGAAGGGGTCGCCGAAGTAGAGATGGCTGCCATAGGCCGAGCCGTTGGCGTCCTCGAAGGGGAGGGTGTAGTAGGGCATAAGGTCGTCGCCGCTGTAGAAGTTCTCCTGGAGTCCAATGTCGTCGCGCCTCATATTGAGCTCTATCTCGTAGCCACCCGGGAGTACGGGGGTGCCTATGTGGAGTCGGTCGTTCTGGTAGGCCTGAATCCACGCGGCTTGCACGGAGAGGTCGATGTCGTAGAAGAGTTCGCTCAGGTCCAATCCCATATAGATGGATGCGAGTCCGTTGTCGACCACGCCTCGTGCCGTGTCGCTTGCGGCGTGGTGGTGGAGGTAGGCGGAGTAGCCTGCGTAGGAGAAGTCGCGGTTGGCCTCACCTGCGAGGAGAATGGTGAACATCTCGCGGCGCGTGGTGGAGCGAAGTCCGTTCCAGTCGCAGCCGAGCTCCACAAACCAATCGGGGGTTTTGAACTGCACCAAGCAGCCCTCAATGGAGGGGTGATAGAAGCGGTAGGAGTCGCTGAAGAAGGCGTAGGAGTAGCGTCCCATAAGCCTTTGTCGGGGGAAGAGTCCGAGTGCGGTGCGGAATCGGCTGCCGTCGAAGGCGTAGTAGGCGAGGAGCTCGGGGGTGCCCATAAAACTCTCGCTACCCATATCTGCGGGGATGGTGATGCCCACCTTGAGTTTGTGGTCATAGCCCCAGCCGAGGCCGATTTCGGGGCGCAGGTTGGCGCCGAAGAGGGTGCCCGAGGGGGCAATCATCTTGCTGGGGTCGCCATATTCACGGTTGTCGAATCGGAAGTCGAAGTCGGCATCCCACAAAATCTCCTGAGCCACGCCCTTGAGAGGGGTGGCCATCATTGCCAGCAGGCACAGGAGCAGATATGTGAGCACTCTTTTCACGCCACAAAAGTATAAATTTTTAGTAAATTTGGCTAATTACCTATTAAAAATAGGCAAAAACAGAGATGGAACATCTCTTTGTGCCTCCGAACGAATCCTCCATATCCTTGCTTGTGTCCCTATTATACACTTGCCGAGTGGTCCTGCTTTGGGCTCTCTCTTGCCATTTAAGGTGGAAATGCGCCATTGGTTATCCCTTGTTTTCTTGGAGCGAGAGGTGGGATAACGAGGAATTATTCGTATATTTGTTCTCTCGAACACGTCAAATCCAACTAATCTTAAAGAGTTATGATAAAGGACTTTTTTGCAGATGTGGCCGTGTCGACCACCGTCTGCGACAGAGAGGGTAGGGTTGTCTACCAAAACGAACGAGCCGTGGCGGCTCTCGGCGAGGCTCGAGGCCACTCGCTCCAGGAGTGCCACAAGAGCTCCTCGTGGGAGAAAATTGTCGATATGATTGCCAAAGGCGAGACCAATGCCTACACCATCGAGAAGCGTGGCCTCCGCAAACTCATCTACCAGACTCCGTGGTATGAGAATGGTGAGGTGGCCGGCTTGGTGGAGTACTCCATTGTGCTTCCCGAGGGTATGCCCCACAAGGTGAGGGAGTAGGGCCGCGACACTCCGACGAGTTGTGCTGGGCAGCGTGCATCGTTGCTCTGCCACACTCTCCGAGAGTTGGTCACCATCGACATTACAACAATAGAGCAGGAACCCAATCTCGGGTTCCTGCTCTATTTGTCTGGCTATCGTAGGGTGCTCTACCTTACCTCTACAACCTTGCAGTCGTCGAAGCGACCTTTGGCGTTCTGGCGACCCTGGATGGTTGCTTGAGCCTCACGCTTCTCTGCCTCCAAGCGGATCTTCTCGGCATACTCCTCGAAGCTCTCGCTCACTTTGGCAGGGGTCTCGATGCGGGTGGGTTTCTCCCACTTGGTGGGGGTGGCAATCTCGAGGTTCTCCATAGGATTCCACAAGTTGAGGTTCAGAGTGGGCAGAGGTGCGGGGGCAACATTGTTGACGGTGGGGTCAACGAAAGTTGCGGGGTCGGCGGCTTTGCTCCTGCTGCAGCCGAAGGCCTTGCGGTAGATTTTGCTATATCGGCCCTGACGGTCGAATGCGATGGCGCACATAGTGTACATCTTCTCGGTGCCGTCGGGGTCGGCGTCATCGTAGGAGATGGGGAAGAGGGTGGCGCGATAGTAGCTACCATCCTCGGGGAGGTGCTCCACGAAGATTGCGTCGGGATAGGTGACGGTGTCGGTGAGGTCGCGTGCATAGACGGTGTAGTAGAAGGAGTCGTAGTCGCCGATGACGTCGATTTGTGCGGGCAGGATGGCGTCGCCATACTGTGCGTAGTACTTGTAGCCGCTCTTACCCGAGTCGACGAGCTGCTGGATGTCGTAGTAGCTGCCGAAGTGGAGGTTGATACGGATGTTGGCATACTCGATGGCCTTGGTGCGGAAATTTTCACTGAAGATGACGTCGGTGAGGAATTCGCCGCTCTTGTAGTCCATAATCACCACGGCAATCTTATACTCGGTGTCGGGCAGCAGGCCGCTTACCGTCTCGGAGGTTTTGCCCTGTGCGAGGTGCCACGATGCAAAGGCGGAGAAGCTACCCTCATACCAATCGCCAATGATGGTGTTCTGGATGTAGTCCTTCACCTCCTCGGCGGTGAAGCGCGAGTCGAAGACGTGGCAGAAGTAGTGGTGGCCATCGTCGGAGGGGGTCACCTGAATCCAAGCCTCCTCGGTGTCGACTGTCCACTCAAACTCGAAGGTGCAATCCTTGGGGTCGTCGGAGCGGGCGGTGGTGAACTCCTCGCGCGTGATGTAGGAGGTGGTCTGGGTGCCCGCAAGGTAGCCGAATGCTACGAAGGTGTAGCGGGTGTTGGGCTCCAAGTGGGTGTAGGTGCGGGTGCGGTTGCCGCTGAAGGTGTACTCCGAGAGGAGATAGTCGTAGTTGCTAATGAGGTAGTCGAAGAGGGCTTGGTCGTCCATAGAGGCCACAATGCTGCTCTGCAGAGGAATGACTGCATAGGGGTCGTTGTTGGTTGTGGTGGTCACCACGTCGGCCGACGATTGGGTGATGTTCTCCACGCGGAGGCTAATCTGGTTGTCGGAGGGCTCCACGGGCTCCGAGGTGTACTCAAAGGTCGACACCTCGCCCAAGAGCTGGCAATCTTCGTTCCACTTGGCTGCGCAGAGCACATAGGTGGTCGATGCGTCGCAGGCCATCTGCTCGTCGAAGAGACGACCCATAACGTTGAAGAGTGCGTAGTAATCGCTCTTGTCGTGGATGAACTCATAGTCGATAAGCAGCTGGTAGGTCTCGTCGATGTCGCCCTTCTGGAGTGCCTCGCGCACGTCGGAGGTGTTGTACTTCTCCATCCAACCCTCGAGGTCCTCCTTCTCCACGATGGTGAAGTAGTAGGGGACACCGGTGTGCGAGGGGGTGACGTCGAAGAAGAGGTGGTGGTTCTCCTCCATCACGTTGAACTCAAAGGTGAGCGGACCATCCCAAGGCTCCTCGGTCTTGATGGACTCCCAGATGATGTCGGTGGTGCGCTTGCCGTCGGTGGTGATGCCATATAGGTAGAGCACATACTCCGAGTTGGGCTCCAATCCCTCAAAGAGGATGTTCTCAATGGTGCCGCGAGCCACGGTCTGCTCGAGGTATTCGCTCAGGGTGAGACCTCGGCCCTCGGCCAAATATTCGAAGTACTCGATGTTCATATCGAAGATCTCGCTATCGGACTGCACCGAGTCGAAGTAGGCCTGGGAGGTTACCATAGGAATCCAAGTGAGCTCGGGGTCGTTGGCGTAGACCGAAAAATAGAGGTCGGCAGCTGTTACCTCGAGAATCTCGATGCGGAGAGGCGAGTCGTAGCACGCCTGCTTGACATCGATGGTGCAGTTCTTGGCACCCTTGTAGGTCACGGTGAGGGTGGCGGTGCGCTCATCGCTGGAGGTGTTCTCGGTGGCGGTGAGCTCAATGGTACGCACGCGGGAAGTGTTCACGGTGAGCCACTCGGGCGCTCCCTCCACGGCGATTTTCTCCCCCTCCACGGGGTTCTCCACCAAGTAGGCAATCGAGACTCTCTCGCCACTCGAGGGAATGGTTACCTCGGTCTGACCGAGGGTGATAGTGGGGGTGAGCTCTTTGGGGTCGTCTTGGCAAGCTACGAAGCCAAGTGCAAAGAGAAATGCGAAGATGAGAGTCAGAAAACGTTTCATAGTCTGTTTATGGTGGGTTAGTTATATGCATATTCAACCATCTCGCCGGCGGGGCAGAGAGTGCTGTTGATGAGTTCGATTTCGCCCTCGTTGTTCTCGGAGGCAACAAAGAGGAAGAGCTTGCAGTTGTCGACTTTCCAATCTTTGTCCAACTCCACAGCAACGATTGTACTACTGCTCTGGCCGCTCTCAATCAAGCCGAGATTTTTGCCATAGAGTTTTTCGTTCTTGTTGGCTCCGCCCATACCTCGGAGGCAGTTGTTGTGGTTGTGCTGCCACGATGCGTTGGCGCCGCTCTGCGTGCCGTGGATGTTGTCCTCGAGAACCCACATACCCAAGCGGTAGGTGCCACTTTTGCCGGCCTTGACGCCCACGTTGGCGTAGATCTTGCCATCCACAATGGTCGTGGAGGCTGCAATGCCCACTGCTGCTCTCTCCTCGTGGAAAAGGTCGATGCACTCTTTTATGCTCTCGGTCTCACCGAGGTAGGCATTTGCGCGGAAGAAGTTGAAGGTGAGCCAGGGGTAGGACCTTACGCCGAGCGAACCGGAGAGGTTGGCCGCCGAGGAGCTGTAGGCGGGGTCGCTGTCGTTGTAGGAGTGGCTGGCAACGTGGTAGTAGCGACCCGCATAGGCCTCATCCTCTGCCACCCTCTTGAGGTTGTTCATCAATCCGGGGCAGTTGGGACACTCGGTGCCGGTGTGCTGCAGGAGCATAATGCGGTGGGTGAAGTCGGTGCTCGAGGCGTTGGGGTCGGCGGGAATGTCGCTCAGACCACCCACGGCGCTGATGTCGATGGTGTTGGACACAGCCAATCCGTAGAGCGCATAGAAGGAGTGGGATCCCTCCTGCGAGGTGGCAAACTGATTGGTTGCCAGGGGGGTGTCGCTTGTGGTGGAGTAGATCTCTGCGTCGGTGCTGACGTCGTGAATCATTCCGGTCTCGTCGGTGAGAAGCACGGTGAGAGTAGCAGTGTCGCTACCGTTGGCGCGGATGATGTCGTGGTTGGTGATGAGCGAGATGTTGCCACTGAGGGTGTCGGGGTCGTCGTTGTTGTCGGGTTGCTGACCCTGGCAAGCTACCAAGGCTCCGAGGAACAGGATTTGCAGGAATAGCAAAATGCGATGTTTCATCTGTGTTGTTTAGTTAAAATGGTTTTGTGGTTCATATAATCGAGCAAATGTAACTATTTTTTTTGGTCTGTCAAATTTGGGAGAGTTTTTGGCTTATTTCTTACGAAATAACAAGCAGGAAGGCCCTTGCGGAAGCCTCCCTGCCGTTGTGTGGTGGAATGGGATATTCGCCACTAAAAATAGTAGCTCAGCGTGAGATCCCAGTTTGCACTATTGGATGTGTGGCCAAATGTGAAAAGGTTATTATCACGGGAGGGAATCGTCGGTGGGGTGTTGGCTTGTTTTTAACTCCTTTAAGTAACTTTTCACTTGTAATGTTTAACTTCTTTAAGTAACTTTGCACTTGTAATGGAATTGTTAGAGTTGAGTTGTCTCCCGTTATCGGTATTCAGCAAGCCAAGCGCATCTTGCGTATCCTCTAACAGTTCCATTTCTGTTACCTCGTAAGTGTACACTTTGGAGTTCTTATGACGTCGAGGGGCTATTCCTGACATTGACAAAACCGCCCACAATAGGTTGCACCCTCTTGCCGGGCATTGCCCTGTATAGAGTTCCCAACTTAAGGTGTTGGTAGAATAACGAGCCCAATGTGGTGGTTTTTTACGATGACAAAATGGGGGTGGTTAATTTTTTTGCGATTTTTTTTGCGATTTTTTTTGGAAGTAAAAATAAAGTTACTACCTTTGTCCCCGCTTAAGGCTTCTTTAGCTCAGTTGGTAGAGCACGACACTCTTAATGTTGGGGTCCTGGGTTCGAGCCCCAGAGGGAGCACAAGACGAGAAAGGCTATCCGATGGATAGCCTTTTTTCGTTGTACTCCATCTGGACTGTGTTACCCACCCCCCAAAATCCCCCTCCTGTGAGGGTGGCTTTTCGCTGACTCTCATAGGCTTTGTGGCTTGTTACTCTCTCCCTGAATAATCAAAAAAACATACCGAAAAATTGTTATTGACAGAAGTTGTCAAAATGGCCCCGTACCTTTGTCCCGACAGTGCAGCAGAGCGCATTGTCGGGACTTTTTGTACAGCTAAAATCAGGGAACTATGAAGGTGATTCTTGGAATTATGGTGGTGATTGCACTGATATTGGAGTGCCTCGACATCCTCTTTGGTGGAGGTGGCAAACTTAAATAACTACGACTATGGACAGACTCGACAATTTCTGGCGATGGCTATTATTTCTTTGGCTTTTCGATTGGTTTGATGATTAGCCACAACAGATTGAATTTTCTATTTATTAACTCATAAAACCTATTCTTACTATGAAAAAATTTCTGATTTTTCTTGCCGGTTTCATTTCGGGCGCAGTGGTTCTTTTGGGCGTGTTGTTGCTCATTGCAAAGGGTGTGGAGAACAACTCCTCACAGATTCAGGGTTTGACTCTTTTCGAGCAGCCTGGAGATGTTATGACCGCCAGGTCCTACGAGGTGCTTCAAGTGGTTGCAGGTGGCAATGCTTTGGCTAATGCCGAAAGTGGTTTCGACACTTATTATGGTATGGTGGTGCTCTTCCTTGCCGATGAGAATAGCAACTACTATGACGACCAAATCATCAAGGTGCCGCAGGGACAGTGTGTGCGCCAAGTGGGCACCTATCAGTATCCCACCCAGAATGGCTACAAAACAGTTCCTGCTGTTAGACTATACCAAAAGTAGGATATGCCCATCGACACTAAAAATCCTTTGAGAGTTGGGATTTCTTAAACTCATAGAGAGGGGATGGCCCGCTGAGGGCTGTCCCCTTTTTTGTGGGAGTCGAGTTGCTGTAAAGTGCTCGGGCTCGGCTATTTGACCGACACGGTGGGGAGGTCGGACCAGCTGGTGGTGTAGCACGGAGAGCGATTCTCGGAGAGGTAGCAGACCTTGTCGCTCTGAGTGGCTATTTTGAGTGTGCCGCGGCCATAGGAGGCGTTGATGGTGTCGATGGCGGCCGAGAGGCGACGCTCACGTTCCTCACTCGCGGGGTCGCAAAATAGTGAACCCACAACCCCCGACGAGGGTATCATTTCGGTGGCAACCACACCAGCCTTTTTGTAGCCATATTTGCTGTTGTGGAGTTCGGTTGTCGCTCGGGCGGCTGCGGCGACAATGGCGCGGTGGTCATTGGTTGGGGTGGGGAAGGTGACGTGCACAGACCCGTAGCTCTGGGGCGAGCCTTCGTGGAAGCGATTGGTGTGTGCAAAGACCACCATTTGGCGACATAGGGAGGATTGCTTGCGGAGTTTTTCGGTGAGCAGCCCTGCGAAGTTGCACACCTGCTCCACGAGGAGACGGCAGTCGCTGATTTCGCTCGCAAAACTCCTCGATACACAGATGGATTGCTTGGTGTCTATCTCGAGAGTTTGCTCAAACTCTATGCAGGGTTCGCCACGGAGTTCGCGCCAGGTGCGGGCTCCGACCACGCCGAGTAGTGAGCGGACTATGGGCTCTTCGAGGTGGGTGAAATCGAGGGCAGTGTAGACGTGCCTTTCGCGCAACTTGCGGGCCGACTTGCGGCCTATGCCCCACACTTCGTCGATGGGGAGTCGGGAGAGGACTTTTTCGATATCTTGTGGGCGGTGCATATAGCATCCTCCGCGCAATTTGGGGTATTGCTTACAAAGCTTGGAGGCTACCTTGGCGAGGGTTTTGGTGGGAGCTATGCCCACCGACACGGGGATGGCGGTGAGTTGTTTGCATCGTCGGGATATCTCCTTGGCATAGCTATCCAGGTCGAGGTGTTCCATCCCGCGCAGGTCGAGGAATGCTTCGTCGATGGAGTAGACCTCCACCGAGGGTGCAAACTCCTCGAGGACCAGACGCACGCGGTAGGACATATCGCCGTAGAGAGCCATATTGCCCGAGAATACGGCAACATTGTGGCGCTCGATTAGGGGGCGGATTTTGAATAGTGGGTCGCCCATTTTTATGCCCAGAGCTTTGGCTTCGTTGGAGCGTGCGATGGCACAGCCGTCGTTGCTGGAGAGAACGATGACGGGGTGTCCTTCGAGGTCGGGTCGGAAGACTCGCTCGCAGGAGACAAAGAAGTTGTTGCAGTCGGCAAGGGCAAACATTGTGTCGGAGAATGAGAGTGGGTGTGCTACCTCTTGTGGGGAATTAGAAGCAGAGGCCCACGCGGATGCTGAAGCTCAGGGCGAGGTAGCCTGCGTTGCCAGGGAGAGCGATGGCCTTGAAGCCGTGCTGATAGCCCGTGTCGGCGGCTCGGCCTATGGCATATCCGCCACCAACCCAACCGTCTACCAGCCACCTTCCAAAGGCTCTCTGGTAGCCTGCGGTGGCAAGTAGTGCGCCCATTTGCGAGATCTGCCTTGTGCCGTCCGAGGCAGAGTCGTAGCCATAGTGGCAGTAGATGGCCTCGGGCCTAACGAAAAAGCCGTCCAGAGGGCGCGAGGGGGAGTAGTTGCCGAGGAAGAATTTGTGGCCATAGCGGAGGGTCATTCCGAGGGGCGAGTTGTGGTAGCCGTCCCAACCTGCTCCAATGATGCTCGCACAAATCTCGGCACTCTGCTGCCTCTCGGGCAGGGCGCGCTCATAGGATAGCTTGGTGCTGCCCGTGCCCCACGACAGGAAGGTGATTTTCAGTGCATTGGGGCGCACGGGGTTCTCTCCCTGCACGGAGGTGGCGAGGGTGAGCAGGAGGACGCATAGGGTGATTCGACGAATGATGTGGGTTTTCATAGTTGGGGTTTTCTATCCGATTTTTTTGATGATGTAGGTGACCACTCCCCACACCATAAAATCGCTCTCGGGAGCGACCTCTATGGGGGTGTAGCGGGTGTTATTCTCATTGGCTGGCATCAGCCTCACCGTGTGTCCGTCCATCTCCACACGCTTGATGGTGTATTCGCCATCTATGTAGCAGATGGCCTTGCAATTGTTGTAGGGGGCGATGGAGCGGTCCACGATGACGATGTCACCCTCGTCCATATACTCGTCGACCATCGACACTCCGTCGATGCGGAAGAAGAATGTCGATGCGGGGTGGCGGACAAGGAGTTTTGAGAGGTCGAGTCGCTCGCGCACATCCTCGGCCGGGGAGGGGAAACCTGCTTTGATGGAGCCTATCACCTCGGCGGAGAAGTCGCCCTCGACTATGGCGTGGGGTTGGAATTTTTCCATTGTGTTGCTGTTTTTTTGAGGGGGGATGACTACAACCCTTTGTGGGCCAAGCGCCACGCAAGGCGGTTGTAGAGTGCGTGGATGGTGGGACGCAGGGGGCGTGGGAGCAGCAGTAGCAGGCGCAGCTTGATGAGCCCTCGGCGGTAGTGGCGCGTGTAGCCAAAATTGCGGACCACCCTGTGGCCAAACTCGCTGTCGCCCTTGGCGGTGAGAGTCAAAGCCTTACCTATGGCACACTTGGCAATGAATTCGCCGCGCCAGAGGTCCTCTTTGTGGGAGGGATAGGGGGGGAGGAGAAAATCCTCGAGTGAAAATGGGGTGCGCTCGGGGGTGTAGATGGCGCTGCTGCGGTTGGAGGCCACCATCGAGTAGTTGCAGAGTGCCTTGGGCGAGAAGCACACCTTGTGGTGGGAGACCACTTTGATCCACATATATTGGTCGCCACCCATCTTCATACCCACGGGAAAACCGCCCAACTCCTCCACCACACTGCGGGGTAGAACGCTGGCCGAAGGGATGGTGACGTAGCGACTCATACTCTCCTGCCAGAAGTTCTCCACCACGCCTCGGGAGGTGGGGCAATTGCCGCGCACGATGCCCGTGGGGCTGTGGATGTCGAAGGCTGTGGAGTAGATGCCACACTCGGGATGCTCGCCAATCAGGGCGGCAATCTCCTCGAGGAATGTGGGCTTCCAGGTGTCGTCGGCATCGAGGAGTGCGAAGTAGTCGCCGTGGGCCTCGCTCATAGCCCTATTGCGTGCTGCACACTCGCCTGCATTGGCTTGGCGGATGAGCCTCACGAGCGGGGAGTCGATGCGCTCCACAATGGCGGCACTCCCATCCGTGGAGCCGTCGTCCACAACGACAATCTCCAGCGGTTGGAGGGTCTGGGCCAGCACCGAGCGTAGGGTTGCCTCAATCTCGGCCTCCTTGTTGTAGAGGGGGATGATGACCGAGAAACGGGGTGCGTGGGGCAAGGAGTTGCTGTGGGCACTCTGTGGCGAGGGAGAGTTGTTTCTACTCATAGGTGATGCCATTTTTGGTGTCGAACGAGAGTTTCAGGGGTGCGTGGTTCACCTTCTGCTCGTCGGGGATATCTTTGCGGAGGATGGGGTAGTGGTGATGGAGATAGGCCTCCAGGTCGCGTGGAGCCTTTATGGTGAGTCGCCCGAAGGGTACCTTGCGTGGATTGCGTACCGAATCGTAGTCGGCACGGTCTATGCCCAGGCGCACCACATTGACTCTCGTGCAACTCTCGTCACCATTGAACCACCCTGCCTCTTTGTTCATCTTTGCGTAGAGCCACGCGCGATCGACAAGTCGGTAGAGCACTCCGAGTAGGAGGCGGCTCAGCAGGCTCTTGCGGTAATAGAGCGAACGACTGCGTGGAATCTCCTTGCGCTTCTCCCACCAAGGCTGGAGGCTGAAGGCGCTGGTGAACCAAGCCACTTCGGCCCTATGGAAGCGCTCCACACCCTTGTTGTTGGGGGTGCGGTCGAAGGGGAAGAGGTCCACGAAGATGCCGTGTGAGATGTCGAACCACTCCACACCCTCCTCCAGGAAGAGGGTGTTGCGCTTGCGTACTTTGGCCCAATAGAAA
>JAFPBB010000050.1 GCA_017390585.1 Tidjanibacter sp.
ATTTATGGCGATTACTCTCGCTATACCAGCAAGCCTCTCAGAGATTTTATCTATGAGAGCAATAAGGGGAAGAGTGTGTTTTTTGTTGCTACCAAGGAAGAAGCAATCGAAATGCTGACAAAGTAAATTCCAATTTATCTTTGAATAATCCGAATACAGAAACGGCAGTCACTTTCAGCGGTGACTGCCATTTTTTTGAATACACCTTTAATTTGACTACACTTTTTCTTTATATCTCTTGACTTTTTTCGAGTGGTCCATATATTTATATAAAAAACAATAATTATGAAGAGATATGATTGCTTTGTCAGCATTGACAAATTAAGGGTATGTATGAATATGCCCGATGGACTTTATGGTTATTTGATGGACCACTACACACGCCACGATAGGCAGACTAATAATCGAATTCTCGACGAGGACGACTTTACCTTGACTTCGGCGCACGAGGAAAGGGTGTACTTTACTCGTGGATGGCGCCCCCACAGCAGTCTTGGGCCACAAACAGCAGTCTTGGGCCGCAAGCAGCAAAAGCCCCGACCACGACGGTCGGGGCTTTTTTCGTGTCATTATCCTTATGCTTCCAACGTGGGGAAGGGGGCAATTTAGTTCATACCCAGGAGCAAGGCAAGCAGCGGCAGGAAGTCCTTGAGCTCCACGCGCAATATCTTGATGGCCTGCGAGATGCGGTACTCAACAGTCTTTTCCGACACACCCATTTGGGTGGCAATCTCTTTGTAGCTCTTGTTGTGGAATCGGTGCAGAACGAAGGCTTCGCGGTAGGTCTCGGGCAGGGCGTTGAGGGCCGATTCGAGTCTATCTTTCAGGTCCTCGAAAATGTAGAAATCGGGGTTCTCAAACTCTCCCTCCAGGCTCTTGTGGAGGCCGTTCACTATGCGCTGGCGGAGCTGTCCGCGATTGAGGAGCGTGAGGCAACGGTTGCGGGTGGCGGTGAAGAGGTAGGTGCGGACCGACGACTCAATGTGGAGAATGCTGCGATTCTGCCACACCCACAACATTATGTCCTGCACCACATTCTCCGCATCCTCGATAGATAGCCATTGGCAGGCATAGGCGCACAACGCGGGGTAGAACTTCTCAAAGAGAGTCCCATAGGCCTTCCTGTCTCCCGCCATAACTTGTCGGCAGAGTTGGTGGTCTGTATCGAGTGCTTTTGTGGTCATAGTGTTGCAGTCTTCACAAAGGTACGATTTTTTTGGTTAGCGTGCAATATTGAAGAAAAAAGTTCATCACATTAGGGGAAATTGTTTGAGGATTGTCTTAATAATATTAAAGCAGTATAAAAATATAGGTATCAGAATATGGAAAACAAATTATTGGATTATTTCGACAACACCCTCTCCCTGCAGGAGCAAGAGGAGGTGGAGGCGTGGATTGACTCCTCGAAGGAGAATCGCGAGGTTGCCCGCCAACTCTATATGCTCCACTATGTAGGCCAGACGCTTGAGGTGATGCAGAGGGTGGATAGTAGGGAGGCTCTGAGGCGAGTGAATGCTCGCATTGCCTCTTCCCGCCGTCGCGTCATCTGGAGTCGCATCAGCTCCGTTGCGGCTATGCTGTTCATCCCCGTGGTTGCGGTGGCCTTGTATGCATTGTGCAACAAACCCGTGGCTGCGGAGGAGGTGGTGCAGAGTGTGGAGATGTACACCACCTCCGGAATGGTCTCGTGTGTGACTCTGCCCGACGGTAGCAAGGTGTGGCTCAACTCCAACTCCTACCTCAAATATCCTGTTCGCTTCGGCCAGGAGAGGTGCGTGGAGCTCGAGGGCGAGGGCTATTTCGACGTAGCCAAGGATGAGGCACACAAATTTGTGGTCCGCACCAACACGATGACTGTGGAGGTGCTGGGCACGGAGTTCAATGTCGACGCCTATGCACGCCGTGGCCGCGATGTCCGCACAACTCTGGTGGAGGGTAGCATCAATATGACCTTCGAGGGGAGCGATAAGCGCGAGCATATGGTGGCGCTGCGTCCCGGCCAGAGGGTGAGCATCGACCCCGTTTCGCACGACTGGAACATCCGCAAGGTGAACACTTCGGCCACGGCTTCGTGGAAGGAGGGTCGCATAGTCTTCGACAAGACCCCTCTGGTGGAGGCTCTCCGAATGATTGAGAACCGCTTCAACGTGGAGTTTGTGGTGAAGAACCCCAACTTCTATGAGCACAACTTCACGGGTATGTTCACCGACCAAAGGCTCGACGTCATCCTGGAGCACTTCAAGCGCTCGTCGAATATGCGCTTCAGGACCATCGATAGGTATGGCGAGGGGAACGTGAAGGGATATGAGGTCATAGAGATCTACTAAAGTGTCCCGCCAACTTGTGAGCAACAAATTCTATCAACAATACTTTTACTAAATCTCTAAACACAATTTTATGAAGAACATCAGACTATTTGCACTCTGTCTTGTGTGTTCGCTGATATTGTCGGAGGGCTATGCCCAAAACCGCAATATCTCATTGAGGGTGAAGAACGCTCCCATAAGTGAGGTTTTTGCCACCATTGAGCAGCAAAGCGGCTACACATTCTTTTACAGTGACAAAATCGTAGACACTTCTCGCAGGGTGACTATCAACGCCCAGCAGGAGGATGTGCTGGTCACCCTCGGCAAACTCTTCGAGGGCGACAACATCAAGTGCTCCATCATCGATGGCAATATCGTTCTGGAGAAGGCGCAGGATGTGAAGCAGCAGACCACCGCAGCAGCTCCCTCCAACCGCTTTGTGGGCTATGTTGTGGATAAGGATGGAGAGCCCATTATTGGCGCAACCATCATCTCGCTCAGCAATATGACCAACGCCACCATCGCCGACGTCAACGGCCGCTTTGAGCTCGCAGTTGGCAAGGGCGAGAGGCTGGAGATTTCGAGCGTGGGCTATGCAAGCCAGACCGTCACCGCGGGCAAGTCGGGTGAGCGCTTCACCCTGAAGGACGACTTCCAGATGCTCGAGGAGGTGATCGTTGTGGGCTACGGCACCCAGCGTCGTAGCGACGTGACGGGCGCCATCTCCTCCGTCTCGAGCGAGAAACTCAACACCACCCCCACCACCTCACTCGGTGAGATGCTCAGGGGTGCTGCTCCCGGTGTGCACGTTTCGCTCGGTAGTGCCGAGCCCGGTGGTAGCTCTTCGGTGCTGATTCGTGGTCGTCGTTCGCTCTCGGGTGACAACGCACCTCTCTACATTGTCGACGGCGTGCCTATGAGCAGCATCGACGACATCAACTCCAACGACATCGAGTCGATGGAGATCCTCAAGGATGCCTCCTCGCAGTCGATCTACGGTGCCAGGGCAGCAAACGGTGTGATTCTCATCACCACCAAGCGCGGCCAGGAGGGCAAACTCAAAGTGTCGTATAGCGGCTATGCAGCGGTGCAGGACATCAACCGCAACTTCGAGTTCTACAATGGCGAGGAGTGGGCCTACTATCGCGCCGAGGCCTACCGCAATGCCTACGGTATGTTCGACAAGAGCGACTGCCTCTCGGGCCTGATGCTCGACGTATTCGAGTCGGGCGAGTGGGTCGACTGGGAGAAACTGATGATCAGCAAGGCTCTGCAGCAGAAGCACGACGTGTTGGTGCAGTCGGGTAACGACAAGACCAAATATGCCTTCGGTATCGGTGCCTACACCCAGGATGGTATGGTGCTCAACTCGGGCTTCGACAAGGTCTCCGGCCGCTTGAACATCGACCACAAGATTAGCCGCAACGTCTCGCTCGGCGCCAACCTCTCCTTCTCGCGTGCGTGGAAGCAGAGCGCCGACGGCTCCTTCAACAGCTTCGTGACTATGCCTCCTCTGGCAAAGGTCTACGAGGATGACGGTGTGACCCTCCGCAAGGATGTGACCGAGGCGGGTGAGTCGCACAACAACCCCCTGTGGAACATCAACAACTCCGAGAGCCGCAGCCAGACCGACCGCCTGCTGATGAACCTCTTTGCCGATTGGAAAATCGCCAAGGGCCTCTCGTATCGCATCAATGCCAGCCTCTCGGAGAGGAACGTGGATAGCGGCTCCTATCTGGGCATCAAACACACCACCGGTGCCAACACCCAGGGTAAGGCCACCGTTTCGCAGAGCGACTACTTCGACTACTTGCTCGAGAACATCCTCAACTACTCGACCAAAATCGGCGACGACCACAAGGTGGATGCAACTCTGATGCAGAGTGTCAACTACATCACTTGGAAGTCGATGAGCTTCAGCGGCACCGGCTTCTCCAACGACGACCTCTCCTACAACGCCATCGGCTCGGCCATCGACCACGGTGTTCCCTCCTATGAACTCTCCGAGCGCAAGATGCTCTCGTTGATGGGTCGCGTGAGGTACAACTACAAGGACCGCTACCTGCTCACCGCCGCTGTCCGCGTGGATGGTTCGTCGGTGTTCGGTGCGGGCAACAAATATGGCATCTTCCCCTCGGCTTCGTTTGCTTGGAGGTTCAATGAGGAGGAGTTTATGCAGAACGTGGAGTGGATCTCCAACCTCAAATTCCGCGCCAGCTACGGTCAGGTGGGTAACCAGGGTATCTCGCCCTACACCACCCTCGGTCTGGCCGACAAATATATGTATGAGTTCGGCACCTATCCTATGGTAGGCTACCTGCCCGACACCACTCTCCCCAACCCCAACCTCAAGTGGGAGACCTCCACTTCGACCAACCTCGGTGTGGACTTCGGCTTCTTCGGTGGTCGCATCGGCGGTAGCGTTGAGGTCTACAACACCGACACCACCGACCTCTTGGTGGCCAAGTCGCTCAGCCAGTCGACCGGCTACTCCAGCCAGCTGGTGAATATGGGTCGCGTGAACAACCGAGGTATTGAGGTGGCTCTCAACCTCATCCCCGTGAAGACCAAGAACTTCGAGTGGACCCTCGACCTCACCTACGCCAAGAACCAAAACAAAATCGTGCGCATCGACGGCTCCCTCGACGAGAATGGCAAGCCCAAAAACGATGTGAACAACAACTGGTTCATCGGCGAGCCTATGAATGTCTACTACGACTACGCCTTCGACGGCATCTGGCAGCTCGACGACGACATCGCCTCGTCGCATATGCCCAACGCCAAACCCGGTGCAGTGAGGGTGAAAGACTCCAATGGGGATGGTAAGCTCGACGACACCGACCGCGTGATTATGTACCGCGATCCCGAGTGGATCGGTACCGTTGCCACCGGCATCCGCTACAAAGGCTTCGACCTCTCGGCAGAGCTCTACATCTCCTATGGCGGCACCCGCTACAACTCCTACCTGACCAGCTTCAATCAGGGTGGTGACCTTACCGGTAAACGCAACGGCGTGCGCCGCAACTATTGGACCGAGAACAACCCCTCCAACGAGGCTCCCGCTCCCAATATGACCCAGGCTCCCGCCTACATCACCGCTCTCGGCTATCAGGACGCTTCGTTCATCCGTCTGAGGAATATGCAGATCGGCTACAACTTCCCCAAGAGCGTGACCAAAGCTCTCTCGATGCAGTCGCTCAGACTCTATGCAACCCTCACCAACATCTGGACCCTCACGGAGGTCATCGGCTACGGCCCCGAGCAAACCCCCGGTAGCTACCCCGAGCCTCGCACAGTTCTCTTTGGTGTAAATGTATCATTCTAAAGCAGAAAGGAGATTTTTAACTATGAAAAAGTATATAGCAATATTGCTGCTTGTGGTTTGCGGATTGACCTCCTGCACCGACTTCCTTATGGAGGACAACAAAACCCAATATTCGCAGGACTACATCTTTAATTCCGAGGGCGGTCTGGATCTGGCCGTGTCGGCACTCTATGTGCTCCACCGCAACTACCTCGGCGACGACGCGGAGAACAACACCACTTGGGCCGTGGAGCGCGGTACGGACATCGTTATGACCAACGGTGGTACCGGCAACTTCTACGGTATCTACGACCCCAACCACCTCAAACCCTCCGCCGCACAGGTGTCGAGGATGTGGACCCGTATGTATCAGATTATCGGTAGGTGCAACGAGATCATCTCCGCAGGTGAGCAGATGGAGCAGACGCCCACGCTCGAAAAGACTATCGCCGAGGCCAAAGCCTTCCGCGCACAGTCCTACTTCCTGCTTTTCCGCACCTACGACCGCATCTGGCTCAACACCGAGCCCGTGACCTGGGAGAATGTCGACGAGCCCCGCGACTACCGTCCCGCAAGCCCCCACGAGGTCTATGAGTTGCTCTACGCCGACCTCGGCTACGCCATCGAAAAGCTCGATTGGCAGTCGTCGATGCCCGGACGTTTCAACCAGGCAGCCGCACGCGCCATCTTGGCAAAAGTGGCCCTCTGGAAGAAGGATTGGAAGACCGCACTCGACCAGGCAGAGGCTATCGACAACAGCGGTTTCTACCGCCTGCTCGACTCGCCCAAGGCCGTATTTGAGGGCGCAGACCTGAACCACGCCGAGGCACTTATGGTGCAGCAGTGGAGCGAGAACCCCGGTGGTAACCTCTCCACCACCACCCCCAAAGGCCACCAATTCTCCACCCTCTTCATCTCGATGTATCGTAGGCCCATCGGTGGCGACGCCACGGAGGCTTGCTCGGCAGAGAACTGGGGCTACACCTATGGCCGTTGCCTCCCCAACCCCTATCTGCTCTCGCTCTACGACAAGAACAAAGACAAACGCTATAACGACTACTTCATCCACCGCTACAAGAACACCACCAGCAGCAACATCACCTATGGCAAAACTGTGGTGAAACCCGGTGAGTACTTCCCCGAGACCAAAGATGGCGCAGTGGATCAGGATATCCTGCCCGGTTGCACCAAACACGGCGATGTGACCACCCGCGAGCTCTTCGCATCGAGGGGCTACAAGGATGTAATCCTCTATCGCTTGGCCGACGTGTATATTATGGGTGCCGAGGCTGCATTGCGCTTGGGTGACCAGGCCAAGGCCAAATATTTCTTCAACAAGACTTGGATGAGGGCAGGCAACGCTGAGTTCACCGGCACCCTCAAACTCCAGGATATCATCGACGAGGAGGCTCGTGAGATGTGCTTCGAGAACGACCGCTGGTACTTCCTCAAGCGTCTCGGTATCCTCATCGACCAGGTGAAGAAATATGCAGGCAACGAGGGCTGGTCGGCTTCGCTGGCAGGTCGCACCAACCTCCCCGCCAATCCCCATATGGTTCGCTGGCCCATCCCCGAGGAGGAGATTATCAATATGGGTGCGGAGAACTTCCCCCAGAATGTTGGCTACTAAAAGATTCCACAGAAGATGAAAAAACTCTCAATAATGATTCTTGCACTCTGCGCCGCACTCTCGGTGCAGGGTGCCACCATCAAGACCGACGTATGCATCTACGGCGAGAGCGCCTCGGGCGTTGTGGCCGCAATCCAGTCGGCACGCTTGGGTAAGAAGACCCTGCTCATCTCCAAGAACAACCACGTTGGCGGCTTGGCCACCTCCGGCCTGACCGCCACCGACATCAACCGTCAGGATCAGGTGGGTGGTATCGCAGCCGAGTTCTACGGCCGCATTTGGGACCACTACATCCAGCCCGAGGTGTGGCGCAACCAGACCCGCGAGGAGTTTATGCTCTCGAGCAGAAAGCGCACCTTCACGGGTAAGAACGACGACCGAGAGATCCAGTGGGTCTATGAGTCGGGCGTGGCAGAGCGCATAATGAAGGAGATGCTCGCCGAGGCAGGCGTGGAGGTGCTCTACAATGCGCCCCTCGACCTGGAGAACGGCGCCTCGATGCGCGGCGGCAAGATCCGCTCCATCAACCTGCTCAACGGCACCACCGTGAAGGCAAAGATGTTCATCGACTGTTCCTATGAGGGCGACCTTATGGCTGCCGCTGGTGTGTCGCACATCATCGGTAGGGAGAGCACCGAGCAGTATGGTGAGAATCTGGCAGGTATTCGCAACTTCAACTTCATCGCCACCTCGCCCTATCTCAACGGCACCGACGGAGAGCTCATCCCCTACGTTGCTCCCGAGATGTATGGCGAGTTGGGTGATGGTGACCACCGCACCCAGGCCTACTGCTACCGCGTGACCCTCACCGACGATGCGGAGAATATGATTCCCATCGAGAAGCCCGAGAACTACAATCCCGCTCTCTATGAGATTGTCATCCGTCGCTTCGCTGCCGAGCCCGAGTTGCAGCTCAAAAACATCATCACCTTCACCCCTATGCCCAACCGCAAGACCGACACCAACCACCTCGACTTCTTCGGCGCAAGCACCGGCTATGCCGAGGGTGACTATGCCACCCGTGCCCGTATGGAGCAGGAGCACAAGGACTATGCAGTCGGTATGCTCTACTGCCTCGGTCACGACGAGCGTGTGCCCGAGCACATCCGTCAGGAGATGTTGCGTTGGGGTTGGCCCAAAGATGAGTTTGTGGACAACGGCGGCTTCCCCCACCAGATCTATGTGCGCGAGGCTCGCAGGATGGTGGGTGAGATGGTTATGACCCAGCACAATGTCCAGAAGAGCAACCGCATCCCTGTGGAGCACTCGGTGGGCATCGGCACCTATATGATGGACTGCCACTATGTCTCCTATGTTGCCGGTGACGGCGGCGTGATCATCGAGGGCGGCATCTTCACCAACACCCGCCCCTACGCCATCGACTACTATGCACTCACCCCCAAGAAGGCCGAGTGCCAGAACCTCCTGGTGCCCGTGTGCCTCTCGGCTTCCCACGTTGCCTACACCACCATCCGTATGGAGCCCACCTATATGGTCCTCGGCCAGTCGGCTGCTGTGGCTGCTGTGCAGGCTATCGATGGCCGCTGTGCAGTGCAGGATGTGGACTACCCCGCGCTTCGTGCCAAACTCGAAGAGTTGGGTCAGTTCCTCACCCCCTCCGACAAAAAAGTAAAACACACCCAAAGAGTAGAAAGATAGAGTATGAAAAGAGTATTCAATATTGCAATTGCTTTTGTTGCATCCCTCGTGCTGACGGGATGCACCGAAGAGCGCCAAACCGTTATCCCCACCCCCAGCATCCCCTTCTTTGACGAAGTTGTTGAGGAGAGGACCGTCTTCGAGACCAAGAAGATCGATGGTGTGTGGAGACTGTTGAAGAACGGCGAGGTTTTCTATATCAACGGCGCTGCCACCAACAACTACTTTGGTGAGGTGGCAAAGTGGGGCGGCAACGTGGTCCGCACCTACGGCATCAAAGAGGCTCCCGACGCCAAGACCGACTACACCACCCAGATGATTCTCGACGAGGCCTATGCAAATGGCCTCTATGTGAACGTGGGCCTTGGTATGAAGGATAGCGGCTCGTTTGACTACTCCAACCCCGCCAATGCCGAGGCTATCAAGCAGCAGTTGGAGAACAACATCAATTGGGTGAAACGCTTCCGCAACCACCCCGCAGTGTTGTGCTGGTCGATTGGTAACGAGTTTGAGACCAGCGACGCGGCCAAAAATGCCGTCTACTTCCAGCACGTTGAGGAGATTGCAAAGGCGATCCACGAGATCGACCCCAATCACCCCACAACCATCGCCTTCTCCAACTCGGATGTGAACAACAAACTCAAACCCCTAATGAAGTATGCTCCCAGCATCGACATCCTCTCCGTGAACTCATATTATAATGGTGTGGGTGGTGTTGCTACCAATGTGGCTGCGGCAGGTTGGGACAAACCTTGGATGATCACCGAGTTTGGTCCTCGTGGTACCTGGGCTCTCTCGAACTCCACCGACCCCAAGAAGCTCTCGTGGATTGCCGTTACGGGTAAGTATGCACTCGAGGAGATGACCTCCACCGAGAAGGCAGAAATCTATAGCCTTATTTGGAAGAGGGATATCAAAGCCAACGAGAACAAGGGCTGCATCGGCTCGTTCATCTTCCTCTGGGGCTTCCAGACCCACGGCGAGGTTCTCTCGTGGTATGGCCTCTTCGACAAGAAGATGAATAGCTTCGGTGGCGTGGACGAAATCTCGGAGTGCTGGACCGGCAAGACCATCGACAACCCCGCTCCCCGCATCGAGGACCGTAGCAAGATGACCCTCAATGGCAAAATCTCCACCGACGGCGTGAAACTCAAGGCCAAGTCGGAGAATAACACCGCCACCGTGGAGGCAACCTCGCCCAGCGGCAAGCCTCTCACCTATCGCTGGATCATCAACCGCGAGGGTGAGGCTCTCTCCAACGGCTCTATGCCCGACGGTATCGAGGGCCTGATTGCCGACAACACCAAATCCACCATCACCTTCAAAGCTCCCGCTGCAGGTGCCTACCGTCTCTATGTCTTTGTGACCGACGAGGAGAACCACAAGGCAGCCTTGGCTTGCATCCCCTTCCTTGCAGAGTAATAACCAATAAATCAAAGAGATACAACTATGAAGAAACTTCATTTGATTTTCACCGCACTGCTCGCCTCGCTGGCCTTTGCTGCCTGCACCCCCGTGGACGAACCCACCGGTGAGAACGAGATTCCCCACGAGCGAATCATCTTCACACTCCTCAATAGCGAGGAGCCCCTTGTGGCTGCTCCCGATTCGGATGTGAGCTACAAATTCAAGGTTGTCTATTCGGGCGGCTTGGCATCTATCCACACCTCCCTCAATGGCGAGGTTATCGAGGGCTCCGAGAAGAGCTATAGCGACGCACCCACCGAGGTGGAGTATGACTTCTCCTACACCGTCAAAGGTTCGCAGTTTGGCGAGACCCTCGACTTCATCTTCACCGCCACCGCAGCCGACGGCTACACCCAGAGCGTAGACTATGCGCTCTATGTCACCGCCAACGCAGTGGAGTTCACCATCATTATGCCCGAGAAGGCTCCCGCGGAGATCTACAGCGACGCCACCGTCAAGTTCAATGTGAAGGTGGAGTGTGGCAACTTCCTCAAATCCTTCGAGGTGTTCAAGGGTGAGGCTGCCTACGACCGTGTGGAGAACCTGAACGAGCTGAAGACCTACACCTACGCCTTCACCTACACCCCCGACGCAGAGGATGTGGGCAAGGATGTGGTGTTCCACTTTGTGGCCACCGACATCAAGGGCAACATCGCCGAGGGCTACTACACCGTCCACATCGTCAAGGCCGACGCCGTGGGCAAGATGCTCTAC
>JAFPBB010000051.1 GCA_017390585.1 Tidjanibacter sp.
ACACACGCCCCCGGCACTCCGTGCCACCCCCTCTAACTTAGAGGGGGAGTAATTGGAGGGGTGTTCCCACTCTTAAACATAGAGGGGAGTAATAGGAGGAGTAAATTGTGGTAATGCGCCGAAGGCAATTTTGAATTTTGAATTTTGCATTAAAGGAAACGCACCACCCTAAATTCCCCCTCTAAGTTAGAGGGGGTGCCCGAAGGGCGGGGGCGTGTGTGAGGGTAGACACGGATGAAGAGATACGAAGTATCTCGACAAAAATTTTTGGGCGACTTTTTATAAAAAGTCGCAAAGAACAACCGCGACGTCAGTCGCAGAAAAGAATGGCGGAGCAAAGTCTGCACTAAAAGTTTTTGGTGAAGCTTTTTACAAAAAGCTTCGAAGAGGGCGACTTTTTATAAAAAGTCGCAAAACAAAAGCGACGTAAGTCGCAAAAAAAAGAAACAACTAAAACTACAAAGATATGAGCAATAAACGTATAGTTTCGCCCTCGATGCTGTCGGCTGACTTCGGCCACCTCGAGAGGGATACCAAGATGATCGACCGCAGTCGTGCGGAGTGGGTACACATCGATGTTATGGACGGCGTGTTTGTCCCCAACATCTCCTTTGGCTTTCCTGTGTTGAAAGCCATCACCTCGGCCACCGAGAAGTTTATGGATGTCCACCTGATGATTGTGGAGCCCGAGAAGTATGTGGGCCGCTTTGCCGATGCGGGTGCCGACCTCGTGACCTTCCATTGGGAGGCCACCGAGGATGTGGAGGGATGCATCAACCTCATCCGCGAGAAGGGTGTGAAGGTGGGTGTGTCGATCAAGCCCAAGACACCCGTGAGCGTGCTGGAGGATATTCTGCCCAAGGTGGACTTGGTGCTCATTATGAGCGTGGAGCCCGGCTTTGGCGGCCAGAGCTTCATTGAGGGTAGCACCGAGAAGGTGGCCGAGCTGAAGGCTATGATTGAGCGCAAGGGTCTCGATGTGATGATTGAGATCGACGGTGGTATGAGCCGCCACAACGCACGCGAGCTCTATGAGGCTGGTTGCGATGCTCTTGTGGCAGGTAGTGCCGTCTTCAAGGCTGCCGACCCCGAGGCCGAGATTGTGGCCATTCTGGAGGCATAGCCCCACTATTGATAGTTGCCGCGAGGCATTCAACAAAAGAATATGGTTTCGATAGATAACGTAACAGTAAGTTTTGGAGGCTGGGACCTCTTCAAGGATATTTCGCTCCTCATCAACCCCCGCGACCGCATCGGTCTGGTGGGCAAGAATGGTGCGGGCAAAACCACGCTGCTGAAGGTGATAATGGGTGAGCAACCCCCCACCGCGGGTGTGATCACAATGAGTGGTGACACCACCCTCGGCTACCTCCCACAGCAGATGAAGGTCCACGACACCACAACGCTCGTGGAGGAGACCGCCAAGGCCTTCGAAGAGTTGATCCACCTGGAGAAGGAGATGGAGCGACTGACGGTGGAGATTGCCGCACGCGAGGACTACGAGAGTGAGGAGTATGGCGAGTTGGTCCACCGCCTCAGCGAGGCCACCGAGCGCCACAACCTGCTGGGTGGCGAGAGCCGCGAGGCGCAGATTGAGCGCACCCTGCTCGGCCTGGGATTTAAGAGGGAGGACCTGAACAAACCCACCAGCACCTTCAGTGGTGGCTGGAGGATGCGTATTGAGCTGGCCAAGCTGCTGCTGCGCCGCCCCTCGGTGTTCCTCCTCGATGAGCCCACCAACCACCTCGACATTGAGAGTATCCAGTGGCTCGAGGGCTACCTGAAGGAGTACCCCGGTGCGGTGTTGCTCATCTCCCACGATAGGGATTTTCTGGACAATGTTACCAACCGCACCGTGGAGTTGCTGCTCGGTAAGGTCTACGACTACAAGGTGCCCTACACCCAATATGTGCAGCTCCGCAAGGAGCGCCGTGAGGCGCAGATTGCCGCCTACAACAACCAGCAGCGACTCATCGAGAAGAGCGAGGAGTTCATCGAGAAGTTCCGCTACAAACCCACCAAGAGCAACCAGGTGCAGAGCCGAATCAAGCAGCTCGAGAAGCTCGACCGCATAGAGATAGATGAGGAGGACCTCAGCGCACTCAACCTCAAGTTCCCCCCAGCACCTCGCAGTGGCCAGATTGTGGCCGAGCTGAAGGAGGTGGGCAAAAGCTTCGGCACGAAGAGGGTCTTTGGCGGTGCCGACTTCACCATCGAAAAGGGCGACAAGATTGCCCTCGTGGGCCGCAATGGCGAGGGTAAGACCACCCTCGCACGCATCCTCATTGGCGAGTTGGAGCCCTCGGAGGGAAGTGTGAAGTTGGGCGCCAATGTGAGCATTGGCTACTACGCACAGAATCAGGACGACCTTATGGATGGCGACTTCACCGTCTACGACACCCTCGACAAGGTGGCTGTGGGCGACATTCGCACAAGGTTGAGGGATATCCTCGGCGCCTTCCTCTTCCGCGGCGAGGATGTCGACAAGAAGGTGAGGGTGCTCTCGGGTGGCGAGCGTTCGAGGCTCGCTATGGCCCGTATGATGCTCTCGCCCCACAACCTGCTGGTGCTCGACGAGCCCACCAACCATATGGATATGCGCTCGAAGGATATCCTCAAGGAGGCCATCCGCAACTACGACGGCACGCTGGTGGTTGTGTCGCACGATAGGGAGTTCCTCGACGGTGTGGTGGACAAAATCTATGAGTTCCGCGACGGCGGCGTGAAGGAGTACCTCGGAGGCATCCGCTACTTCCTCGAGAAACGTCGCTTGGAGGATATGCGCCAGATTGAGGTGCGCGACTCTGTGGCCAAGGAGCAGCGTTCCTCGGCGGGCAAGGAGGACTACCTCGCCAAGAAGGAGAACGAGAAGCTCATCCGCAAGACCCAAAAGGCTATTGAGGAGAAGGAGAATAGGGTGGCCGAATTGGAGTCGCAGGTGGCTGAGTGGGACAAATGTCTTGCCAACCCCGAGGCCCACGGCATCGACCTCTCGGATAGCAAGGTCTTTGAGCAGTACAATGCGCTCAAGCAGGCGTTGGCCTTTGAGGAGCACGAGTGGGAGAAACTCTGCTATGAGCTGGAACTGCTCAGCGAAAAATAGGAGGGGAGTTGAAATTCAAAATTCAAAATGCAAAATTCAAAATGAGGCCTTCGGCGAGCTACCCCAATAGAGGCTGAGAATGGGCTACACTAAAAGTTTTTGGTGAAGCTTTTTACAAAAAGCTTCGAAAAGGAAAACAATTTTGAATTGCAAGAAACACACTGCGGAAAATAACCGAGGAACGGACAGATAAAAAAATACAAACACAACGATACGATGGACAATAGCCAATTTCTGAAAGACAAGAGGAGCAGGAGCCGCGAGGCTGCCCCCTCCTATGGTGCCGAAACAGAGTATGTGGAGGCACGCGACTTCAATTGGGAGGAGCGCACCAAAACTGCTCCCACAGCACCCACAGCACGCAGGAGCGAGCCACGACGCGAACGCCCCGAGGCCCCTCGCCGCGAGCGCACCGCCGCAGAGGAGAATATCGTCTATGGCCTCAGGCCCGTGATTGAGGCTATCGAGACCGATAAGCAGATTGAGAAACTCTATGTCAAGAAGGGTGCCGAGGGTCAGCTTATGGCCGACCTCAAGGACCTCTGCTATCGTAGCCGCATCCGCTATCAGGAGGTGCCCGTGGAGAAGCTCAACCGCCTCACCAGGGGTAACCATCAGGGCGTGGTGGCCGTCATCGCCCCCATTGCCTATGTGGAGCTGGAGGATATTCTGGACCGCGTGCCCGAGGATGAGCAGGCCCTCATTGTGGTCTTCGACGGCGTCACCGACGTGAGGAACTTCGGTGCCATTGCCCGCTCGGCAGAGTGCGCCGGTGCCCACGGACTCATCTGCCCTCTGAAGAACTCCGCACCCGTGAATGGCGACGCCATCCGCTCGTCGGCAGGTGCGCTCACCCGCATCCCCGTACACCGTGCCGGCAGCATCCGCAACACGCTCAAAACTCTCGCCCAGGCAGGTATGAAGATTGTGGCTGCCACCGAGAAGGCCGACACACTCCTCTTCGACGCCGACCTCACAGGTCCCACCGTGCTCGTGATGGGCAACGAGGAGACCGGCATCAGCAAGGAGGTGCTCAAACTCTGCGACTGCAAGGCTGCCATCCCTATGGTGGGTGCCATCGAGTCGCTCAACGTCTCGGCAGCCGCCGCTGTGATGCTCTTTGAGACGGTGCGCCAGCGTTTCTGCAAGGAGTAGAGAAGAAGAGTGTGGGGCAAGGGCACAATGGACTACACTATTGAGGTCACCAGGAGCCGCAGGGCAAAGCGCACATCGCTCCGCATAACTCGCAGCGGGGAGGTGAGACTCACCATCCCGTGGTGGGGCTCCAAGAGGGCCGCACTCGCTTGGGCCGAGAGTCGCAGGGGGTGGATAGAGAGTGCCCTCGGGAGGCTGGAGAGCCGACGGAGAGAGTGCCCGCCAATGAGGCCCGCGGAGGTGGAGGCTCTCCGTAGGGAGGCCAAGGAGTTGTTGCCGCGGGTGATGGAGAGAGTGTCGGCTCGCACGGGTCTCCGCTATGGGAGGCTCACCATTCGCGATAGTCGCACGAGGTGGGGTAGTTGCTCTTCGGTGGGAAACATCTCCCTTTCGCTCCACTTGGCGCGTCTGCCGGAGGAGTTGGTGGAGTATGTGTGCATCCACGAACTCTGCCACACGGTGCACCACAACCACTCCGCCGAGTTCCACGCACTCGTGAATCTCCACACCAATGGCCGTGAAAAAGAGCTCGCAAAACAACTAAAAAATTATATTCCCGGCAGGTAGGTGTTTCTATTTTAAGAAAAATTTGTACCTTTGACAAATCGACTAAAACCGTAAAACTATGATAATCTTAATGCACGAACCCACCGATGAGCTTTTTCTCGGTGTAATGCATCCCGATGCAGCGCTCTTCTCGGACTATTTCGACATTGAACTCGCTGCCAAAGAACACGCCGCCTATCGCGCTGCTCTTGAGCGCTTTGGCGCAAAAGTACTCACCGTACGTCAGATTCTCCTCGAAGGTACTCTCGACAAGGAGGGACGCCCCGTGGAGGGTAAGGAACTCAACGACCTGAGAGCCTTCGCCTCCCGCTTCCTCACCTACAACACCTCCAATATCCCCGATGAGGCCAAGGCTCAGGAGCGCTACAAGAAGATGATTGTCGACAGGGCACACCCCAAGGACCTCGTGAAGATGATTATGCTCCAGCCCGAGATTGTCCTCTCCTACACCGAGAGCAACACCGGTTTCGCGGCCACCTACATTCAGAGGCCCATTATGAACATCTTCTTTATGAGGGACCAGATGATCTCCACCGCCAAGGGTATCGTCATCGGACGTATGAATTCCGCACAGCGTCAGCTCGAGTGTGAGATTGCAGAGTTCTGCCTCCACAAGATCGGCTTCCCCCCCATCTACCACATCACCGGCGAGGATGCCTACCTCGAGGGTGGCGACTTCCTCCCCTTTGGTGACTACGCCTTCATTGGCCGTGGTCTGCGTACCACTCAGGCTGCCATCGACCAGCTGATGGAGAACGACCTGCTGGGTGCCAACAAGGTGGTGGTCGTGAAGGATATTTGGGATGAGCAGGAGCAGATGCACCTGGATACCTATTTTAATATTATCGACCGCGACCTGTGTACCCTCTCCGAGGCACGCTACTTGGCTGCCAAGGGCGATTCGCAGTACCTGAAGATAGACCTCTGGGAGCGTGAGGCCCCCGGTGAGCCCTACCACAAGGCTTTCAGCGACATCTCCTTTGTGGACTTCATTGAGGATGAGCTGAAGATGAAGGTTATTCCCATCAAACGCAGCGACGAGCTCACCTATGCCAACAACTTCCTCAATGTTGCACCTCGCAAGATTATGGCCGTGGCAGGTCAGTCGGTGGAGTTGCAGGAGGCCTTCAAGGCCAACTTTGTGGATGTCACTTGGGTGCCCCTCACCAACCTTACCAAGGGCTATGGTGCGGCACACTGTATGACCCAGATTCTCGACGACGGCGACGTGCTGTTCTAAGCGAGAGAGAAACTATAATGAATTAGGCGAGGCTACAAGTGTAGCCTCGCCTAATGTTTTTTGTGGGGATTGCCTAATGGTTTGCACCCTCTCGTGGGGACTATTTGTTCTCGCGGCGGATGATTTGGCGCACCCTCTCAGGGCCGTCGCCATTGCAATCGTAGGTGACGGTGTGGATGCCAAACTCCTCAGCCGCCGCCGTGTTGGCCGCCTTGTCGTCGGCAAAGATGGTCTCCGAGGGAACGAGGCCATAGCGCGAGAGGATGGTCTCGTAGATGCGGCTGTCGGGCTTGTTCAGGCGCTCCTGATAGGAGACTACAGCGCCGTCGAAAAGCTCAAAGACGGGAAATTTCAGAAGCTCGGCGTAGAACTCCTTCGACATATTGGAGAGCACGTAGCAACGTATGCCCTCGGCCTTGAGTTCGCGGATGAGCTCGTCGGTCTCGGGGATGGGCTGGAGCAACTCGAGGAGCTTCTGCACCTGCGAGTCGGCATCCTCGAGGGTGAGGTTGTAGTCGTCGGCGAGCATACGGGTCACCTCACTGCGGGTGTAGGTGCCGCGGTCGAACTCGCTCCAATATTCGGGGAAGGCCTCGTCGGCGGAGATGAAGGCAAAGGTGTTGCCGAGGACCTCACCGAGACGCTTGAAGTCGCGTCCGAGGACCACACCTCCGAGGTCGAAAATCACATTTTTAATCATTTATCTCTCTGTGTTGTTTGGTGTTAGTGTGCGTTTTTTTTTGGCGCGATTAGCTGATGGTGATGTGGCGTTTGGTGGGACTGAGCACCTCAATCTCTATCCTCATCACGTCGTCGGGCAGCAGCTCCTCGATCTTCTCGGGCCACTCCACAAGGCAGAGCCCCTCCGAGTCGAAATACTCCTCGTAGCCCATATCGAAGGCCTCCTCGGGGCGCTCGATGCGGTAGAAATCGAAGTGGAAAATGGGCCTACCCTCGGCTGTGTCGTAGCGATTGACGAGTGCAAATGTGGGCGATGTGACCACATCGCTGCTGCCGAGTTGGGCGCATATCTCGCGGATGAGGGTGGTCTTGCCCGCACCCATCTGGCCAAAGAATGCAATGACATTGCGACCATCGAGGGCCTCGATTATCTCCTCCGCCGCATCGGGAAGGTCGCCTATGCCGTTTACGTTTATCTCTCTCATTGCTTGTGTGTTATGTTGTTTTGTTGTTTTCTATCGGGTGGTAGGGGACTTCACACACTACGACTTGGGGCGCAGTACGATGTAGGGGACAATCATCTCCTCCATCGAGATGCCTCCGTGCTGGAAGGTGCCGCGATAGTAGCGTATGAATTGGTTGGCATTATTGGGGTAGGTGAGGAAATCCTTGCCGAGGGCGAAGATGTAGCTGCTGGTGAGGTTTCCTTGTGGAAGCTGTGCCTCCACGGGGCGCGTGATTTCAAAGACCTCCTTGGGGTTGTAGTTGAGGTTGCGGCCCGTCTTGTAGCGGAGGTTGGGCGAGGTCTCCCTGTCGCCCTGCACCCTCACGGGATTCTCCACGCGGGTGGTGCCGTGGTCGGAGGTGATAATCACCGTGTGGCCCGCCTCGGAGAGCATACGGAGCATTGTGAGTAGCTCCGAGTGCTCAAACCACGAGCGGGTGAGCGAGCGGAAGGCGGCCTCGTCCTCGGTGAGCTCGCGGATTATTTCGGTCTCGGTGCGCGCGTGGGAGAGGATGTCGAGGAAGTTGTAGACGATGACCGAGAAGTCTGCCTCGCGCACGCGTGAGAAATTCTCAATCAGTCGCCTGCCGGCCTCGGGCTTGACGAGTTTGTCGAACGACACCTTCCAACTCTTGCCTGCACGGGTGAGCTGACGGCGGAGAAACTCCTCCTCGTACTTATTCTTGGCCCCCTCCTCGTTGTCGTTGAGCCACTTGTCGGGCATCAGCTTGTCGATGGCCAGCGGCATAAGGCCGGCAAAGAGGGCGTTGCGTGCATACTGTGTGGCGGTGGGGAGGATGCTGCAGTAGAAATCCTCGGAGTGGAGGTCGAAGTGGGGGAGCAACATCGGCCAGATGGTGCGCCATTGGTCGTAGCGGAAGTTGTCGATCAGCAGCAGTGTCACCTTGCCACCCCCACAACTCTCAATCTGGGGGATAATCTTGTTGCGGAAGAGGGTGTGCGACATTGTGGGGCGCTCCTCGTCACGCGAGTTGACCCAGTCGAGATAGTTGCGACGTATGAACTTGCCAAACTCCACGCCGGCCTCGCTTTTCTGGAAGGCGAGGATGTCGCGTATGGAGCTGTCGGTCGACTCTGTGAGCTCCATCTCCCAGCCCACAATCTTGCGGTAGATGGCCACCCAATCGGCAAAGGAGCGAGCGCTGCCGAGCTGGCTGCTGATGCGGCCAAATTCGGCACGGTAGTCGGCCGTGGTCTGTTCCGTAACGAGTTGTTCGCGGTGGACATTCTTCTTTATGGAGAGCAGCACCTGGTTGGGATTGACGGGTTTGATGAGGTAGTCGGCAATCTTGGAGCCAATGGCCTTGTCCATAATATTCTCCTCCTCGCTCTTGGTTACCATAATCACAGGTGTGGAGGGGCGGACCTCCTTGATTTGGGGGAGGGTTTCGAGTCCGGTCATTCCGGGCATCATCTCGTCGAGGATAATCAGGTCGTAGGGGGTGGTGCGTGCCATATCCACAGCGTCGTAGCCGTTGTTGCACGTGTCCACCTCGTAGCCTTTGCCTCGAAGAAATAGTATGTGGGGCTTGAGGAGCTCCACCTCATCGTCCACCCAAAGTATGTTCACCTCGTTGTTCATCCTTGAATCTGTTGTTTGCAATTAAATCGGGACCCACCCGAGTCCTGCTTGTTGCAATAATAATGCAGTTTGGGGCCGATTTATTGCCTGCAGCGACCTTCTCTACTGCTCTTTTTTCTCCGCCACCTCCGTGGGGTTTGCTTTTCGGGAGGCTCGGTTGTTGGAGTTGGCACCCTTTTTTTCACCTCGCTCCACGCGGCGAGTGCGCTCGGTGCGGCGGCGACGCAGAGCCACTTTCACACTCGATGCGGCCCTGCCGGTGACCACATTGTCGATGGCTATCATTGTGTTGTCGAAGAGTCGGCGGAGCGGGCGTACGCCTCTCTCGAGGCCGCGGGTGTGGCGCTCGGTCTTGTGGGAATACATATCGGGGATGGTGATCATTATGCCCGTCTCCTCCACCTCGCCGAAGTCGGGGTTGATGACCGTGGAGAAGACCATCATCGTGGGCGAGACGCTCATATAGGAGCTAATCATTGGGGGGACAAACTCGCCTCTCTCCTTCAGCTCGCGCAGCAGAATCTTGTGGTCCTCGGCGTAGTCCTCACCCGTGAAGAGGCGCTCCATAGACTCCTCATTGATGCCCAATTCGAGCGGATGGATGGGCTCCAAGAGTTTGCCCCTCTCGGGGAAATACTTGTGGAGGAAGTACATCAGCATATTGCGTGCCTCGACATTGTAGTGGCCATACATAGTCACCTTGCCGAAGAAATACTTCTTGTCGGGGTTGTTGACCATAATCGCTCCCAGGCCATCCCAGATGTTGTCCATCACATAGAGACTCTTGGCATTGGCTCGGGTGCTCTGATAGTTGGGGTGGACATAGCTGCGACCCAACTCGATGGCATAGGGGAGATACTCCTTGCGGAAGGTGTCGGTGAAGCGGAAGTAGTGCTCGGTGGAGAGGTGCTTCTGCTCGGGGCTGTTGCAGATGATGAAGCGGTAGCCGCCCACAATCTCCTTAGCCACAGGGTCCCACACCACCAACTGCTTGTAGCCGTCGGGTGCGAGATCCTCTTCGTCGATATCGTAGGGCTCTCCCGTGCCGCCTCCGGCACTGCGGAAGGCCCACTCGCGCAATCGGCCAATCTCCTTCATCACGTTGGGACACTCTCCTGCCGTCACCACATAGATCTCGTTGCCGGCACGATTGGTCTCGCGCAAGAAAAATTCATCTCTCAACTCCTTCATCAGGAGGGTTCTCGAAACTGGTTTTATGATGGGTTTCATAGCCACTCTGTTTTTCTTCTGTTAGACTCTTGTTTTTTCTGCGTGTGTAGCACTACTTCTCGGCCATCTCATAGACTTTTTCTCGCACATAGGCGGTCATCTCCTTCTTGTCCTCCATCTTGGCGAGGCTTTCGTGGGTGATGGGGGTGCCGATGTGGAGCACAATGTGTTTGCCCTTCTGTCGGAACATCTCGTCGACCAGCAGCAGCATCTCGATGTTCATCTTGATGCCGAAGAACTTACGCAGGTTGGCAACGGTGTAGAATCGGTTGGAGAGTTTGCCCTCCACATAGACGGGCACCACATCCCTCTGGTGTTTGAGTGCCTGCTTGACGAAGTTGGAGTGCCACTTCAGGTCGGTAACCTTTCCCTTTATGCGGCGCGAGCAGAGTCCTGCAGGGAAGGTCTGAATGGGGATGTTGCCCGCGAAGGTCTCGTCGAATATTCTCACCGCCTCGCGCGACTGCTTGCCGTGCTTGTTGACGGGCAGGAAGAGCGGACGGAGTGGCTCCACGGCCAGGAGAATGTCGTTGCTGATGGAGCGCACATCGCCGAGGTGGCCTGCAACCTCCTGGGCCAAGATCACGCCGTCCATACCGCCGAAGGGGTGGTTGGAAGCAAAGACATAGCGACCCTCCTTGGGGATCTTGTTCATTCCCTCCACCTTCCAAGTCACGCCCATAAATCCGAGCGACTCTCTGATGAATTCCACGGGGGGCAGGTGGCCGAATTGTCCGAGAATATGGTTGAGCTCATCTTGGTGGACGAGCTTCTTGAGAAATCTGATGAGGAAGCGAGGTACACGCTTCGCAATCTTGGGTGCCTTCTGTTGGAGCACCTTCTCGACATCTATCTTCATATTTATATCTTTGTGTCGCTCCACTACGTCGAGGTCTGGGGTGCAGACCCACCAATGGGTGTAGTTTCGAGCGAGGGTTAGTTATCTCTTCTTGGGGACCTCTTTGCGGCTGGTCGTGCTCCGCGGAGAGCCTCCACTGCTGTGCTAACGGCTGCGGAAGTTCTCGAGGGTGATGGCTGTGGCGATGGCCACATTGAGCGACTCGCTACCGTGTCGGTCGGCAGGGTAGGGGGGGATGAAGAGCTTTCTGCTCACAAGCGACTGCACCCTTGGGCTTACCCCTTTGCCCTCGTTGCCCATCACAATCACTCCTCCTTTGGTGAGGGGCGCGGAGTGGATGTTCGCCCCATCGAGGGTGGTCGCATAGGTGGCCACGCCTCTGCGTGCAGCCTCGCCGAGCCACTCCACAATGTCGCAGTAGCTCACCTCCACCCTCAGCAGTGCACCCATAGTTGCCTGCACCACCTTGGGTGCAAAGCAGTCGGCCGTGGTGGGCGAGCACACAATGTGGCGTATGCCATACCAATCGGCCGTGCGGATGATGGTGCCGAGGTTGCCGGGGTCCTGAATCTCGTCGAGACACAACATCAACTCACCATCCGAGGCCTGCGGAACATCCCTACGAGGAATCTCCACCAGAGCCAGCGAGCGTGGAGCACTCTTGAGCCCACTCATACGCTCCATCTCCTTGGCTGTGACCTCCACGGCTTGGGCCGACCTTATGGCACTGTCCTCGGTGAGGTAGAGCTTGCGGATGTTCCATCCACTGCCGGCCACAATCTCGCCCACGAGTTTGTCGCCCTCGGCCACAAAGAGCCCCTCGGCCACTCTCGCCTGCTTGTCGGCCAGCTGCTTGACAAGTTGTATCTCTGCTTTGGTTATCATAGTTTTTTGTTCTTTTCTTTCTTTGTTTTTTTAGAAGCTTTTTGCGAAAAGTTTCAATCTTTGCGACTTTTTACAAAAAGTCGCTCAAAAATTTTTAGGCGATACTGCGTATCGCTTCGCAGTGTCTACCCTCTATTGGCTGAGCAAACTCTACACTAAAAGTTTTTGGTGAAGCTTTTTACAAAAAGCTTCAAAACATTTTCCTTTCTTCTTTGCGACTTTTTATAAAAAGTCGCCCAAAAATTTCTCTCGAGATACTTCGTATCTCTTCATCGCCTCTACCCTATTTGACCTCCGACTGCTATGCGATTTCAAGCGCCAGCATTGTCATTGCTGCCACGCCCAAGCCAATGGCTCGAGTGTCGGGGGTGAATGTTGAGGTGTGGAGAGAGCCAGCCCTCGAGGCCCCAAACTCCTCGCCACTGTAGCCCACGCCCAGGCGGTAGAACAACGACGGATAACGCTCCGTGTAGTAGCCAAAGTCCTCCCCCGTGGGGCGAGTGCCAAGAGCGCGGACCTCAAACAACCCACCGAGAATCTCGCCAGCAGCATCCGCAAGTGCGGGTGTGTTGACCACCGAGGGGTAGCCCTCGCCAAAATTGTTCTCCACACACACTCCGTGCTCCGCTTCAATCTCCTTGCATACTACCTCTATCTTCTCCTTGAGTGCGGCGCGCCACTCCTCGTCGAAGGTGCGCATAGTGCCCTCAAGGCGCACCGCATCGGGCACCACATTGGTGGCACCATTGGCCTCAATGCGACCTATGGAGAGGATGGTCCCACCCACTTCGGCAGGTGCGGTTGCAGGTAGGTTGTAGAGATTGCGGATGAGCTCTGCGGTGGGGAGTATGGGGTCGACGATTCGCTCCCTCAGGGCGGCGTGACCTCCCTTGCCTCGGATGGTGAAGTGGAGCTCGTCGCAGGCGGCCATATACTTGCCGCTGCAGATGCCAACGGCACCCGTGGGGAGGGTGGGCTCGACGTGATTGCCGAGGAAGGCCACAATGTTGTATCCCTCGAAGGGATTCTCCTCGAGGACCAACTTAGCTCCGCCTGGGTTGAGCTCCTCGCCTGGTTGGAAGAGTCCGAAGATGGTGTGGCGGAGTGCGTCGCGGTGGCGGTTGAGCAGGGTGAGGGTGCCGAGCAGTATGGTGGCGTGCATATCGTGTCCGCAAGCGTGCATCACCCCTTCGTTGCAGGAACGGTGGGGGAGGTCGGTCTCCTCGCAGATGGGGAGTGCATCGATGTCGGCGCGTAGCACGATGGCCGTGGTGGGGGTGGCCAGAGGGGAGGAGGGGGTGATGCGGGCGAGGATGCCACTGCCTGCTATGGAGCGAAACTCTATTCCCTCCGACTTGAGTCGTGCCGAGATGCGCTCGGCGGTTTCCCACTCGCGGAAGGATAGTTCGGGGTGGGCGTGGAGGTCGTAGTAGGTCTGCAGGAGCGATGTGTAGTCGCCCAGAATCTCCTCGGTTATGTTTTTGATTGTGAGTTCCATCGTGTGGTGCTATTTTTCGATGATTTCCACCTGATAGATTTTGTTCCAATTCTTACCCGTGAGCCAGATGCGTCCCGTGGCGGGGTCGTGGGCAATGCCGTTGAGTACGTCGGTGTTGTAGGAGACGTCGGTGGGGGATTGGAGCCCCGAGAGGTCTATGATACCCTTGACATTGCCGCTGGCGGGGTCGATGCGGACGATGTTGTCGGTGAGGTAGAGGTTGGCCCATATCTCGCCGCCAATCCACTCCAGCTCATTGATGCTCTGCACCTTGCGGCCACCGATGGTGACCTTGAGGGTGGAGAGAATTTCGAACGTGCGAGGGTCGCGCACGGTGATTCGGTCGGTGCCGTCGCTCATATATAGATTGGTACCGTCGGTGGTGAGTCCCCAACCCTCGCCTTCGTAGGAAAATTCGCCAATCTGTCGGAGGCTCTCCTTGTCGTAGAGGAATGCTTTGCCTTTGCGCCAGGTGAGCTGATAGATTTTGCCATCCAGGAGTGTGATGCCCTCACCGAAGTAGGCGGAGGAGAGCTTGGTGGAGCGCAGGGGCTCACCCGAGGCGGGGTTTTTCACCTTCAACTCCGAGGAGCCATAGCCACCCGTACCCTCCCAGAAGAGTCCGTCGGCATATTGGAAACCCTGTGTGTAGTCGGAGGTGGAGTGTGGGAGTTCGGCCACGACTTGGAATGTGTAGTGGCGGAGCGAGCTCTCGTTGGTGCTTTGGGAGGAGCGCTTTTGGGATGCGCTGCCGCAGCTGCACGCAAAGGCCGAGAGGGCAAAAAGTAGTATAAAGAGTCTATGTTTCATAAAAAAGGTGCGACATATGATTACAAAGATAGCAAAAATTGGTATATTTGTGGCAAATAAACCTCAAAAACCCGAAATTCTATGCTTACACTCAAGCAACTGCGCGATGATAAGGAGTTTGCAATCAGCCGTCTGGCCGTCAAAGGTGTCGACGCTCGTGAGGCCATTGACCGCATCATCGCCCTTGATGACGCTCGCAAGGAGCTCCAACAAGTACTCGACAAAAATCTTTCCGAGCAGAATGCTGCCGCAAAACAGATTGGCGCACTCTTCGCACAAGGCAAACGCGACGAGGCCGAGGTGATCAAAGCGCGCACCTCCCAACTCAAGGAGGAGAGCAAACAGCTCGATGCACAACTCAAGGAGACCACCGAGAAACTCAACGCCGAAATCGTACTCCTGCCCAACTTCCCCGCAGCTATCGTGCCCGAGGGTCGCACTGCGGAGGATAATGTGGTGGTACGTCAGGGTGGCGAGATCCCTGCTCTGGGCGAGAATGCACTGCCCCACTGGGAGCTGGCCGCAAAGTATGACATCATCGACTTTGAGCTGGGCGTGAAACTCACCGGTGCCGGCTTCCCCGTCTACAAAGGTAAGGGTGCTGCTCTCCAGAGGGCACTGATCACCTACTTCCTCGACAAGAACACCGAGGCAGGCTACCTCGAGGTGCTGCCCCCCATTATGGTCAACGAGGCTTCGGGCTTCGGCACAGGTCAGCTTCCCGATAAGGAGGGCCAGATGTACCACGCCACTGCCGACAATTTCTATATGGTGCCCACTGCGGAGGTGCCCGTGACCAACATCTACCGCGATAGCATCGTCGATGAGCGCGACCTCCCCATCCGCCTCACCGCCTACACCCCCTGCTTCCGTCGCGAGGCTGGCTCCTATGGTAAGGATGTTCGTGGCTTGAACCGCCTCCACCAGTTCGACAAAGTGGAGATCGTGCGTATCAACCACCCCGATAGCTCCTATGAGGCTTTGGACCAGATGGTAGCCCACGTGGAGAAGCTCGTGCAGGCTCTCGGTCTGCCCTACCGCATCCTCCGTCTCTGTGGTGGCGATATGAGCTTCACTTCGGCTCTCACCTACGACTTCGAGGTCTACTCGGCAGCTCAGGGTAGGTGGTTGGAGGTTTCGAGCGTGTCGAACTTCGAGAGCTTCCAGGCCAACCGACTCAAACTCCGCTATCGTACCGACAACAAGAAGACCGCCCTCTGCCACACCCTCAATGGTAGCTCGCTGGCATTGCCCCGCATCGTAGCGGCTCTGCTGGAGAACAACCAGACCCCCGAGGGAATCGTGGTTCCCGAGGTGTTGCGTCCCTACTTGGGCTTCGATATTATCGCAGGCAAGTAGTCCCATCGGTGGTGCACTTTCTGCCGTTTGGTATGAAATGTGCAAAAAAAGTGGGAAAAAGGTACGGGAAAACAAAAATTGATTTATCTTTGCGTTGTTGAAGGACACACATCAAACTTTTTTAATAATAAAACTATGGCTTACAAAATTGATCCCGACAAATGTGTAGCTTGTGGTAGCTGCATCGGCGAGTGCCCCGTAGAGGCTATCTCGGCTGGCGACGTTTACGTTATTGACGCAGATACCTGCATCGAGTGCGGTGCTTGCTCGGCAGTTTGTCCCAACGAGGCTATCTCCTTGTAATTGAGACACAACAGAATAGGCGGGGGAGGTGAGTAGTTATCTCCCTCGCCTATTTTTATGCCGTTTGTGCGGCGTCGGGGAGCCACTCGATGGAGAGGGTGCGGATGGACACGGGGAGGTCGAAAGTGGTGCGACTCGGAGCTATGTTAAATTTTTGTTATGAGCGTTTTAATTTATTGTTAATTGCGTGAGTGACGATTTGGGGGTGCGGAAAATCCGATTAAATTTGTGGCGTGAAAGAGTGTATTTATTCACCAAACAATAGATAAATGTCTGCTATTTACATCTTTGCCGTCGTGGTGCTCATTCTTCTTGTCATCGGCGGTCTCTATGTCGGCGTGTCGAACGATGCCGTAAACTTCCTTAACTCCGCCTACGGCTCCAAGGCCGCTCCCAAAAAGGTGATTCTCACCATCGCTTCTGTCGGTATCCTCATTGGTGCCCTCACCTCGAGCGGTATGATGGAGGTTGCTCGTAGTGGTGTCTACTATCCGGAGTATTTCACATTCCACGAGGTGATGATTCTCTTCCTCGGAGTGATGTTCGCCAATGTGATTCTGCTCGATGTGTTCAACTCGCTCGGATTGCCCACCTCCACCACCGTAGCGCTCGTCTTTGGCCTGCTCGGCTCGGCTATCGCCGTGGCACTCTTCAAGGAGCCCATCCTCGGCCCCGATGGCAACCCTGTGACACTCATCAACTCCGGCAAGGCGCTGGCAATGATTGCGGGTATTCTCCTCTCGGTGGTTGTGGCCTTTGTGACGGGTACCATCCTGATGTTCATCAGCCGATTGATCTTCACCTTCCGCTACCACAAGCAGCTCCGTCGCTGGGGCGCACTTTGGTGTGGTGTGGCATTCACCATCATTGTCTACTTCGCACTTATCAAGGGCCTCAAATCGTCGGGTATGGCGGTGGACCTTGTGGCATATATCCACGACCATACGGCTCTCTGTATTTTCGTGGTCTTCGCAGCAAGTTCGCTGCTGATGTTCCTCCTGCAGCTCTGCAAGGTGAATATCTTGAAGATTACCATCCTCGCCGGTACTTTCTCGTTGGCATTGGCATTTGCGGGTAACGACCTTGTGAACTTCATCGGTGTGCCTCTCGCGGGTCTCGACTCGTGGAAGATTGCACAGGCTACGGGCAATCCCGATATGCTTATGGGTGCGCTCAACAACCCCGTTAAGGCCGACACCCTCTTCCTTGTGTGCTCGGGTCTGATTATGATTTTCACCCTCTGGACCTCCAAGAAGACCGAGAATGTGAGCGACACCGAGCTTTCGCTCTCCTCCACCCAGGACGATGGCGCAGAGAAATTTGGCTCGTCGGCATTCTCGAGGGCCATTGTGCGCGTGGCAGTTGGTTGCAGCCGTTGGTTTGAGGACCACACTCCCAAGCGTATGCGTGCGGCTATAGCCCACCGCTTCGAGGCTCCCTCGGCAGCCGAACTCGGCACCGACTTCGGTCAGTACGACCTCATCCGCGCTGCCGTAAACCTCACCGCCGGCTCTATGCTGATCATCATTGGTACCTCGTTGCAGCTCCCCCTCTCCACCACCTATGTAACCTTTATGGTGGCAATGGGTTCGTCGCTTGCCGATAAGGCGTGGGGCCGTGAGAGCGCAGTCTACCGCATCACGGGTGTCATCACCGTTGTGGCAGGATGGTTTGTTACAGGTCTTGCAGCCTTTGTGCTCTCCATCGTTATCACACTGCTGCTCCATTGGGGTGGTATGGTGGCCATCATCGTGCTCTCGCTCGTGTGCGTCTATATGATATTGCCCAAGAAGAAAAAGGCAACCGAGCAGACCGAGACCGTCAAGGTCAACCTCTCGGATAATGAGAATGAGGTGCTGGGTAACATCGTTGTGGAGGTGTGCCAGACTATGCAGACCACCACAAATATCTATGCACAGACCATCGAGGCCACCCTTCGCGAGGACCGCAAGGCTCTCCGCACCCTCGTGCGTCAGTCCAACGACCTCTTCTATGCAGCCCGTGAGCGTAAGTATGCAATGCTGCCCACGCTCCATAAGTTCCACGAGGAGAACTACATCGACACCGGTCACTACTATGTGCAGGTGGTGGACTACATCAGTGAGATGTGTAAGGCGCTTGTCCACATCACCCGTCCCTGCTTTGAGCACATCGACAACAACCACCGCGGTATGAGCGAGGAGCAGGTGGAGGACCTCACCACCATCAACAACTCCGTTTCGGAGCTCTACACCCGTATCAACGATATGCTTCAGGCCAACGACTTTGCAAGCATCGACCTAGTGTTGGCTATGCGCGACGAGCTCTTTGAGTTGATTGCCCAGGCCATCAAGAACCAGCTCCGTCGTATCCAGAACAACTCCACCTCGACAAAGGCAAGTATGCTCTATCTGACCATTCTCAACGAGACCAAGACTATGGTTCTTCAGAGTCGCAACCTGCTCAAGTCGCAGAAGTACTTTGTGGAGGCGCAGCGCACCGAATCGAAGTAGGTGGGCGCATCTCGCGGGTAAATTTTGCACCAAATATCAAAAGCGGCTTCCTCATTTGCGCCAAGCAAACTGCGGAGCCGCTTTTTCATTTCGCCCAAAATTTCCTCCGCGATATGCACCCTTTCGCGGGCGCTCCTCGCGAGTATACCTGCCCACATCCAAGAGTGTGCTTCCTTATTTGCGCCAAGCAAACTGCGGAGCCGCTTTCTCATTTCGCCCAAAATTTCCTCCGCGATATGCACCCTTCCGCGGGCGCTCCTC
>JAFPBB010000052.1 GCA_017390585.1 Tidjanibacter sp.
GGTGGCTCAAAGGGCGCAAATACTCCATAGCAAGCACCACAAAGGCAACCACAGCCAACGTGTACATCACCTTGCGGACCAAGAAGAGCACCACAATCTCGTCGAACATCCAGCCGCAAGCCACATAGCTCACCACCATCATCGCAAGTTGCGACACCCTCCCACGGCGCAGAGTCATCTCACCTCCGCGATGGCGTATCAACACCCTCTGCAACCACAGAAACGCCACAGGCATAAGCAGGGTTATGAAGGCCGTGTTGCCAATCACAAAGAGCTGCACATTTTTCGGGTAGTCGAGCGGTGAGGCCCACCCCACCATAGTCATCACAACCATCCATAGGGCCACAAGAGCCGGGTGGAGTGCCATCGACACCACAGAGGCCCACCTCTCGGACCAACCATATCTCTGCACACTGTTTTCCATCTTGCCATTCCTTCTCTGCCTCTCGTGCCCCTCTCGGTGCAGGAGAGCGCAAAACATACAATATATAAATAGGTATTCCCCAAAAGAGCCCACCGTTCGCACCACTATATCTGGCGGCGCAGGCGAGCAACGGGAATCTTCAGCATCTCCCTATACTTGGCCACCGTGCGTCGGGCGATGTGGTAGCCCTTGTCATTGAGGATGTTCATCAGTGCCTCGTCGGTCAGAGGGTGACGTTTGTCCTCCTCCTCAATGCAGTCGGAGAGAATCTGCTTGATTTCGTGCGACGACACCTCCTCACCACTATCGGTCTGCATTGCCTCCGAGAAGAGACTCTTGAGGGGCAGAATGCCGAAATGGGTCTGGATATACTTGCTATTCACCACCCTCGATATGGTCGACACATCGAGCCCCGTGCGGTCGGCAATATCCTTGAGAATCATAGGTTTGAGCTTCCTCGGATCGCCATCCACAAAGTAGTCACGCTGATAGTCAAAAATCTCCGTCATCGTACCGAGCAGAGTGTCGTGGCGCTGCTTGATGGCCGAGATGAACCACTTTGCCGAGTCGATCTTGCTCTTGACAAATTGGAGTGCCTCCCTGCCCTGTTCGCCCGTAGCGTCACTTGCAATGGAGGAGCGAATCATATCCATATAGCGGCGATTAATCTTCAGCTCGGGGACATTGTAGGAGTTCAGACGGAGGTCAAACTCCCCCTCGTGGTAGTCGAGAATGAAGTCGGGAACCACATAGGGAGCCGCATCGTCCGACGCATCGCCATACATATTACCCGGCTTGGGCGAGAGTCGTCGTATCTCGTCGATGGCCTCCAAGAACTCCTCGCGCTCCACATCCAGACGCGCCAAGAGGCGGTCGTAGTGCTTCTTGGCAAAGTCGTCGAAATATGACGAGAGAATCAGCTTTGCCAGCTTGCCACTCTCCGAAAGGGGCTCCTGCGAACGCAACTGCAAGAGCAGGCACTCCTGCAAATTACGGGCACCCACACCCGAAGGCTCCAACTCCTGCACCACCGACAAGACCCTCTCCAACTCCTCCACACTGAGGTCGAGCCCCACACTGAAGGCTATGTCATCCGACACGGAGAGCAGGTCGCGGCGCAGATAGCCATCATCGTCGAGACTACCTATGAGGTAGCGTGCTATCGCCCTGTCGCGTGGTGAGAGTTCCTTGTAGCCAAGTTGTTCTTCGAGAAACTCCTGCAATGAGCGTCCGCCGGAGATGTAGACCATAGGTTGGCGGTCGTCGCGCGAGTGATTGTTGGTGCGGAGCTTGTAGTTGGGGGTATCGTCCTCCTTGAGGTACTCCTCCACCGAGATCTCCTTGGGCTCCTCACCCGCACTCTCCTCCTTGACACCCTCCTCCAACACGGGATTCTCCTCGATCTCCTGTTTGATGCGCTGCTCGAGCAAGAGCGACGGGAGTTCGAGAAGTTTAATCATCTGTATTTGCTGCGGCGAGAGTTTCTGCTGCAGTCCGAGAATTTGTTTTTGGCTGAATGAACTCATACTGTATACTTTAACGTTAAAAAAAGACCACTATTGTATTGCGGTCTCTTCATTCATTAAAGTCTTTCTTGGGGTCGTAGCGGACACGGAGTGCCCAAAGGTTTGCTGGGGAGCCTTAGACGGGAAGTCCGGAGGGCTCGGTGGCACCTGGGGCGACGGAGGGGCGACGGAGGGGCGACGGAAGGGCCCGAGGGAATTTAGTGAGTTTAGGGAACTTAGAGAACTTAGAGAACTTAGAGAACTTAGAGAACTTAGAGAACTTAGAGAACTTAGGGAATTTAGGGAAGTTTATTCCCTAATCTCACTAATCTCACTAACCTCACTAAACTCCTTAATCTCCCTATTCTCCCTATTCTCCCTATTCTCCCTATTCTCCCTATTCTCCCTATCCTCCCTCCCCTCTTTGCCCCCCACCGAGCAGGTGCGGGGCAAAGAGGCGGTGACAAAATCACCGCGAGAGATATCTACTAATACTCGGCGTTCTTGGGAGTGCGGGGGAAAGGAATCACATCGCGGATGTTGGCCATACCGGTAACGAAGAGCAACAAGCGCTCAAAGCCCAAGCCAAAACCACTGTGAGGAGCCGAACCCCAGCGGCGAGTGTCGAGATACCACCAGAGGGTCTCCTTGCTCATACCACGCTCCTCGATGATGTTGTTGAGTTTCTCGTAGTCGGCCTCACGCTCGCTACCACCGATAATCTCGCCAATCTTGGGGAAGAGAACATCCATAGCGCGAACGGTCTTGCCATCCTCATTCTGCTTCATATAGAAGGACTTGATCTCCTTGGGATAGTTGATGAGGATAACGGGCTTCTTGAAGTACTCCTCAACGAGGTAGCGCTCGTGCTCGCTCTGCAGGTCGCAACCCCAAGTGCAGGGAAACTCGAACTTCTTGCCGCTCTCGCCGAGGATGCGGATACCCTCGGTGTAGTCGAGTCGCACGAAGTCGCAAGCCACAACGCCGCGGAGGCGCTCGATGAGCTCCTTATCAAACATATTGTTAAGGAAGGTGAGGTCGTCCATACAGTTGTCCAGAGCATACTGAACGCAGTATTTGATGAACTCCTCAGCCAGAGCCATATTATCCTCGAGGTCGTAGAAAGCCATCTCGGGCTCAATCATCCAGAACTCGGCCAAGTGGCGGGGAGTGTTGGAATTCTCGGCACGGAAGGTGGGGCCAAAGGTGTAGATCTGACCCAACGAGAGAGCACCAAGCTCACCCTCGAGCTGACCCGACACGGTGAGTGCGGTCTGACGTGCAAAGAAATCCTGAGCGTAGTCCACCTTGCCATCCTCGGTCTTGGGCACATTGTTCAGGTCGAGTGTGGTAACGTTGAACATAGCACCCGCACCCTCGCAGTCCGAAGCGGTAATCAGAGGAGTGTGCCAATAGTAGAAACCCTTGTCGTTGAAGAACTTATGAATTGCATAGGCCATTGCGTGGCGGATGCGGAATACGGCACCAAAAGTGTTGGTGCGGGGGCGCAGGTAGGCAATCTCGCGGAGGAACTCCATCGAGTGACCCTTTTTCTGGAGGGGGTAGGTAGCATCAGCTTTACCATAGATTTCAATCTCTTTGGCCTGCACCTCCACGGGCTGGCCCGAACCCACCGACTCCACAAGCAGACCCTTCACACAGAGGCAAGCGCCTGTGGTGACATCTTTGAGGAGATTCTCATCGGCGGTAGCCATATCCACAACTACCTGTATGTTGTTGATGGTCGAGCCGTCATTGAGAGCAATGAAGGCTACGTTTTTGTTGCCGCGTTTCGTACGCACCCAACCTTTGACAACGACCTCCTGACCTTGTGGTGTCTGTCGGAGCAAATCGTAAATTCTCACTGTCATAGTTTGCTGTTAAAAAAGTTTTTTTTGTTCTATATTTTCGTTGTTTTGTTTCTCGAGTGATTGCCCTATCGTGCCGAAGTCATACATCCCAATGCACTCTTCGGGCACAATATTTCACGTTACAAATGTACACATCTTTTTCTAAAAAAAAGATTTTCCGACACTATAAATTAAAAAAGAGCCAACACCTTCCATTCTACGCTCCCAAAAAGATACGGGTGCCGACCATTTTCGGCACCCGTATTCAGTGGTAAAATCGCAGTGGAGAGAGGCCTATTTGCGGCGGCTCTCAATCCACATATCGCGTCGTTGCTGCTCGGTGTAGTGCTTGGGACCCTCCACTTTCTTGAACTCCACCTTGGGACCGATAGCGCCACGACTTGCGGGACGTGCGGGAGGTGCAATCCTCTGGTTGGTCTCAACCATCTCCTTCTTGACAGCGCCAACACTCCTGCGTGCTGCCTTTGCAGGAGCTGCAGTAGCAGCGGTGTTGCGGGTGAGAACAATATCCTCAATGAGGGCAACATTGACGTTGTACATACCCGAGCCATAGTAGATTGCCGAGTTGGGATAGAAGTTGCTGCCGCTGTACTCGAAGGGTTTAACGGTGATGGTGTTGCCATCCTCGGAGATCTCCACGGGGAAATGACCGTTTATGATGTTGCCATTCTCGTCGCCCATATAACCAACGGGCAGCTTGTTAACATAGTCATAGGCAATCAGGTGCGACTCGTAGATGGCGCCATCCATAGCATACCAGCTCGACATAGGAGTGAAGTAGTTCACATTGAAAGGAGCGGTAACGGTGCCATCGGCAGCAACCTCCAGGAACCACTTGGGACCGAAGTCGTAGATGGGCATCTCGCTGGTGAAACCATTATAGGTATCCGAAATGAAGAGGCTGTAGGGGTCGGCGTATTGGTAGTAGGGAACAAGAGCGTCGGCGAAGTTGAAGCCATTCATCAGGATGCGGTTCTGTGCGCGAGTATTATCGTTGAAGGTCTTGGCTGCAGCCTTAAACTCGGCGTAGTAGAGGTCGGCCATCTCGCGGCTCACACCGTGGCGCTGGAAGGTTTCATAGACATCCTCTGTGAGCGTCTCGGGATACTCGAAGTCACCGATGGTGATAATGCTGGTACTTGGCTCTGTCATAGGCTCATACTGCTCAGTGTCAGAGTTATATACCATATAATAGATGGTTGTTGTTGCAGTCCAATCACCCTTGAGGCTCTCAAACAGCTCGCTCTCCACGCGCTCGGCAGCAGGCTCCACCAGCGACCTTGCGATGACAACATCGGAGTAGGTCTCGGTACCCTCGTCGTTGGCTACCATAGCAGCGAGATAGGTCTTTTCGTTGGGACGCGAGGTGTAGTTGATGGTGAGGCCCTCGTCGGAGTTGATGCGTGCAAGCTCTACGGAGCTGAACTCCATACCGTAGTTATACACAATCTCCTGCGCGCTCATACCTGCCATCAGCCACTCCTTCTCATAGTTTGCAATGACCTTACCGCTCTCGGCATCCTTGGTAGGACACTTAACGTTGAAATTAACCTCGTAGGGGGAGGTCGACTCCAAGGGGGTTACGATCAGCTCAGGCGCAGGCTTGGTGGGCTTGGGCAGGTAGAACTCGAAGTGTTTGTAGACCTGCTCGTGGCCATCGAGGTAGCCGTCGCCATTGAAGTCGCCGCGCAGACCCACAACGTCCACCCAATATTTCGAGTCGCGGGGGATGTCGTAGAAGTACTCGCTGAGGGCGGTCTGGATGGAACCGTTGAAACCGCGTTCTGCATCGTAGGGGTTGACAATCATTGTCACGCCGCCATACATAGCCTCGAGCGAGGTGGCAAACCACTGCATATGCTCCTGACCGATAGCATTGGAGGCGATGCCATGCTCGAGGTCACTCATAATCATAATGGCCACCTGCTTGATAGATTTGTCGGCCGAAACCTTAATCTGTGCATCGTCGGGCTCGGCGTTAATCTCCACCTGGATGAACTCCTCGGGCAGGGGCTCGGGTTTCTGAATCTGTACAAAAAGCCTATGATACAAGCCCTCCCAATAGGGAGCCTCGTCGAGGGGCGATGCGCTATTCTGCTGATCCTCGTAGTAGGCATTCTCGTCGAACATAGGGATGTAGTAGCCATAGCCCCAGCCACCCCAGTGCTCGCCTCTGCGGTACTCACCCATCACCACAACTTGGGGCTGACCGGGAACGGGTGCATCGTAGAAGATGTCGGGCTCGGCGCTATCGTTCCAAACGTAGCCGTGGGTCTCGTCCACGATGAGCGAGCGGCTCTCGTTGAAGATGTTCACACCACCCCAAACGGTGTCGTGGAGGTTCATACTCATACCGTCGCCACCGTGACCACCACCTCTGCCGTTGTAGGTGTAGAGGCTCACTGTAGCCCACTTGATGGCGTGGTTCTGCTCCTTAACTCGGGGCGAAACTTTCACGTCCACAACAAAGCCGCGGTAGTTGATGTCGCGCACGGTGATGTCCTCCGCGAAGTCGGTGGTTTTAATGCCGTCCATCACGATAATCTCGTCCATATACTCCTCAACCACAGCCACTTCACCAGCGATGTAAACCACATACTCGCTATTGGGCGAGAGGGCTTTGACGGTGAGGGTATTTTCGCCATTTTCGAGGCTCTGAATCTTGCCGGTTGCAAAGATAATCTGCACATTGGGTGCCTGCTGACCCTCTGCCTCCGCAGCGGGTTTAACAAGGTAGGCAATGCGCGAAACATTCTCGGCATAGACACCAAACTCGGCAGTGGTTGCGGCGACATCCTTGAATCGCACCTTCAGCTCGGGAACAATGGGCTCGGCAGCGGTCGTGAAACCAAACTCCTTAACCTCGCTCCACACCTTGTCGGACGAGATGCGACCTGCCCAATAGGTGATGTAGTCGGTCTCGGCCTCGAGATTGCGGATGGTAACCTGAGTTGCGCCCTCCTTCTCGAGAGCGATCATAGTTCCCTGCGCGAAAATCTCCTCTGCGGTGGGAATAACGTTCTCACCCTCAACGGGTTTAATAACGTAGGCAACCACAGACACAACCTCTGCATTGACAGAGAGAGTGGCGGCATTGACGTCGGCACCCACAAGTTTCACCTCCACAGATGCCTTCTCAAAGGGGTCCACGGGAATGGGCGCCTCGGGTACCTCCTTACAAGCCGAGAGGCTCGCTGCGACCACAGCCATAAGCAGGGTCGCAAAACGGAAAAGTTTTTTCATTAGAGTAATTGTTTAGTTATGTTAAGTTAGATGAATTATGTTAGTCCTATCGAAATATGTTTTGACGAAGGCCAAACTGCCACATAGCCACACCAATCCATATTACACCACCCCACAAAACTACTATATTTTTCCAAAAAAAACATCGTTTCCACTATTATTAATATCATTTTTGGCTTTTTTACCCAAAAACTTGCTATATTTGTAGGTTGATATACACTTTAAGCCGATGCAACAAAAACAGACCATAGAATACCGAGCTCTCACAAACGACGAGATTGCCACTCTCCGCAATGGAGGTTGCGACGCCGACGATTGGTCGAGAGTGATGGTTGCCTCCGAGGGCTTCACCCCCGAGAGCATCTGCCGTTGCCGCTTCAAAGGCGACGTCCGCATCGGTGCAAGAGTGAACATCAAGGACATCACCTCCTTCATCGCCAACTACACCATCGGCAACGATGTCCGCATCATCAACGTGGGACTCCTCGAAACCAAGGGACACAGCACCTTCGGTAACGGCACCGAGGTGGCAGCCATCAACGAAAACGGAGGCCGCAGCATCCGCATCTACGACCAGCTCACCGCACAGGCCGCCTATGTGGGTACCCTCTATCGCCACCGCACCAAGACCATCGAGCAGCTCGACGCAATGGCACTGCGCTACACCGAGAGCGTGCGCTCCACTATGGGCTACATCGCCGACGGCGCCAAGGTGTGTGACTGCAAGATTATCCGCAATGTCAACATCGGCGAGTGCGCCGATGTGCGCGGAGCCTCACTCCTCCAAAACGGCACAATCATCTCCACGGCAGAATCGACCACAAAGGTGGGCGTCGACGTGAAGATGTATGACTTCATCGCTTGCGACGGCTCGGTTGTGGACAACGGATCGTTGCTCCGCAGGTGCTTTGTGGGTCAGAGCGTGCTGCTCGAGAACCTCACCGCCACCGATTCGCTCCTCTTTGCGGGCTCCCATCTGGAGAACTGCGAGGCGTGCAGCATCTTCGCAGGCCCCTTCACCGTCTCCCACCACGCCTCCTCGCTCCTGATTGCAGGCTACTTCTCCTTCTTCAATGCGGGGTCGGGCACCAACCAGAGCAACCACCTCTTCCGCACAGGTGCGGTCCATCAGGGCATCCACCTGAGGGGTGTGAAATTTGGCAGCAATGCCTACACGATGCTCCCCTGTCGCAATGGCGCATTCACAGTTGTGGTGGGCAAACACCGCAACCACGGCGATACCGACAACTTCCCCTACTCCTATCTGGTGGAGAAGGATGGCGCATCCCACCTGCTCCCCGCAAAGAACCTGATGAGCTACGGCACTGTGCGCGACCTCTCCAAGTGGCCCCAAAGGGATAAGCGAGGCAGGGTGAAACGCGACAACATCAACTTCGAGGAGTGTACGCCCTATGTTGCGGAGCGCTTTCTCCGTGCCATCGAGACCCTCAAGTCTCTCCTCGGCACCGAGGGTAGCTCAGCTCCCGACATTCTCAACTGGGGCAGGATGAAAATCACCCGCAAATCGGCACAGCAAGGTAAGAAAATCTACCGCGACGCACTTTACAAGTACCTCGCAGAGATGCTCACCTCCGGTGGTCCCAGAGAGGACATCTCGGGACGCGGCCACTGGATTGATTGCAGCGGACAGTATATGCCTATGGGAGAGATGAACGCCATCCTCGATAGGGTCGACAGTGGCGAGATCACCACCGCAGCAGAGCTGAAGAGCGCATTCGATAGGATTATGGACAACTACCACGACTATGCCTACGATTGGGCAGTGGAGGCTGTGGAGTCGCTATTGGGTCGCGCAGTAACGGAGGAAGATCTGGCCAAAGTGATTCGCAGGGGACACGAGTCGGCACTCAAACTCAAAGAACTCACCGAGGAGGACCGCGAGAAGGATTTCGACGTGGCCGCACAGGTGGGATATGGCATCGACTCCCTGAGTGAGGAAGAACGCCTGGCCGACTTCCGCGCAGTGAGGGGCAAGTAGAGGCCCGAGTGGAAATCCCGACGCCGAGCCACGCTGCAAGAACGAAACAATATGGTAGCAGACAGACAATGTGACAACATAAATAGAGACTAACCCCAACAAAAGAGAATCTGACTATGATAACAGCACTGATAATTTTGAGCCTCCTTTCGCTCATCACGGGACGGAAAATCTCTCTCGGGAAGCGCGACAAGGCCGACTGCAAAAAATAGCCCCCGATGAGGCTGTGCAACAAACAGAAGAAATTACAACAGATAACATAAAGTTTAACCTTAACTAAAAAACACAAACTATGAAATTACCTTATTCCGAACCCTACCGTATTAAAACGGTAGAAGCTATCAAACCCTCGACTCGTCGTCAGCGTGAGAAATGGATCAAAGAGGCCAACTACAACCTCTTCGCACTGCCTGCAGAGCAGGTTTACATCGACCTTCTGACCGACTCGGGCACCGGCTCGATGAGCGACAAACAGTGGGCCGCTATGATGACCGGCGATGAGAGCTACGCAGGTGCAACCTCCTACTTCAACCTCAAGAAAACCGTTCAGAACATCTTCGGTTTCGAGTACTTCCTGCCCACCCACCAGGGTCGTGCTGCTGAGAACGTGCTCTTCTCGGGCTTGGTAAAAGAGGGCGACATCGTTCCCGGTAACTCCCACTTCGACACCACCAAAGGCCACATTGAGTCGCGCAAAGCAACCGCTATCGACTGCACCATCGACGCTGCTAAAGATACCCAGCTCGAGATTCCCTTCAAAGGTGAGATCGACATCGAGAAACTCCGCGCCGTATTCGAGAAATATCCCAAGGAGAAGATTCCTTTCTGCGTTCTGACCATCACCAACAACACCGCAGGTGGTCAGCCCGTTTCGATGAAGAACATCCGCGAGACCTCGGAGCTCTGCCACCAGTATGGCATCAAACTCCTTATTGACTCGGCTCGTTTCGCAGAGAACGCATATTTCATCAAGAAACGCGAGCCCGGCTACGGCAACAAGAGCATCAAGCAGATCGTTAAGGAGATCTACTCCTACGCCGACCTTATGACCATCTCCGCAAAGAAAGACGGTATGGTGAATATGGGTGGTTTCTGCGCTATGCGTACCCAGGAGGAGTTCGACCTCGCAAAACGCTTCTGCATCTCCTTCGAGGGCTTCGTTACCTATGGTGGTTTGGCAGGTCGCGATATGAACGCTCTGGCTGTTGGTCTCGATGAGAACACCGAGTTTGAGCAGCTCGACGCTCGTATGCGTCAGGTGGCCTACCTCGGCAAACTCCTCGACCGCTACGGTGTGCCCTATCAGCGCCCCGCAGGTGGCCACGCCATCTTCGTTGACGCCAAGAAGATGCTTCCCAACGTACCCAAGGAGGAGTTCGCTGCTCAGACCTTGGCTGTTGAGCTCTACTTGGAGGCCGGTATCCGCGCTTGCGAGATTGGCTCCATCTTGGCCGACCGTGACCCCGTAACCCGTGAGAACCGCTACAGCGACCTCGAGCTCACTCGTTTGGCTATCGCTCGTAGGGTTTACACCGACAACCATATGGCAGTTATCGCAGCCGCTCTGAAGAACATCAAATCGAGGGCTGACAAAATTACCCACGGCTACCGCATCATCGAGGAGGCTCCCATTCTCCGTCACTTCACTGTGAAACTCGAGAAAATCGAGGAGTAGTAGTCTCATCGATAGATAGACCCACCAACCGAGCCTCCGAGGGCAACTCTCGGAGGCTCGGTTTCAATAAGTGGGAGGAGACTCCCACCACACAAACAACACCAATAACACCCGCATTCCCCACACTCGCACTATGCCGAAAAAGTTGACCTCCACGCTCTGCGTTCTCATTTTGGCGACGCTCTCCGCCGCAGCACAGAGCCGCAACAACATCGACTACAAAGGAGTAGCACCCCGACGCAACGAGATGATCTCCTACTCCACACGCAACGCCGCCGAAAAGGGCAATCGCACAGCCGAGCGCTACTACCTCGACATCCGAGGCCTCCTCGCCTCCACTGAAACCAACGAGGCAGGTGAGACCCTCAGGAGCTACCGAGTGGAGATTCCGCTGCTCTGGCGCGACCGCGACATCTTCCTCCACACCGAGGGAGGCGCTGCCGAGAAGCGCGTGATGGTGGGCGAGCAGGAGATTGGAATGTGCAGGGACAATCGCACCCCCGCAGAGTTTCTCCTGACCCCGTGGGTGGGTGACGGCATCAACACCATCACCATCGTCACCCCCGCAGAGAGCGACCTGCGCCCCGCAGAGATGCTGGGCGAGAACCCCATCGAAGAGCAACTCTTCATCTACTCGCAGCCCCCCATCCACATCCACGACATCGTGGTCGACGCACGCCCCGACGCTACGGGCAATCACGGCGTGCTGACAATGGACGTTGTGGTCAGCTCCTCGCGCCGCAATGCGGAGACTATCTCGGTGGGCTACGACATCTACTCCCCCGAAAAGGAGTTGAAATACTACGATGTGCGCGAAGCCGAAGTGCGCGCCAATGGTCTCGACACCCTCCGTTTTGAGACCAACATCTACGGTGCAATGGAGCGACTCTGGAGCGCCGAGAACCCCAAACTCTACAGCCTCACCCTCTATCTGAAGAGGGGCGGCATCATATCGGAATATATCAACATCAACGTTGGCTTCGGCACCACAGGCTTTGCCGACGGCCAAATCATTCGCAACGGTAGACCCATAGCCATCGCCGCCGCACGCTACAATGTGTCGGCAGGCGAGAAGGCCACCGAGGCCGACCTCAAGGCCCTCAAGAAGGAGAAAATCAACACCCTCTACGTCGACTACCCACAGCCCTATTGGTTCTATGACATCTGTGACCGCGTGGGCATCTACGTCGTGGAGCGTGCCAACATAAACACCGACCCGAAGGGAGGCGACCGCTCGCGTCGCGGCTCATTGGTCAACAACCCACAGTGGTTGGAGGAGTTCATCGAGCGTCAGGCAGCAAGCTACTACCGCTCACGCATCCACCCCTGCATCATTGCTTGGAGTCTGGGCGGCAACTCGGGTAGCGGCTACAATATGTATAAATGCTATGAGTGGTTCAAGGAGCGCGAGACCGAAAGAGCCGTAGTCTACGGCAACGGCGAGTGGAACAGCGACCTCACACTCCCCAAAGTTGTGCGCTGATGAACGTAGAACTCATTGTGGTGGGCAAGACCGACTCACAGGAAGTTGCCCGTTTGGTGGAGGAGTACAAAGGGCGCATAGGCTTCTACACCCGCTTTGGCATCACCATCATTCCCGACCTACGCAACACCCGCTCACTAAGTGAGGCACAGCAGAAAAAGAGCGAGGGAGAGTTGATACTCAAGCAGCTGCAAACCTCGGACCACGTCGTACTAATGGACGAGCGGGGCAAACAACCCTCGAGTGAGGAGTTTGCCGAGTGGTTGCAGAAGCGTATGGCGAGTGGCTGTAAGAGGCTTGTGTTTGTGATTGGAGGCCCCTATGGATTCTCGGAGGAGGTTTATGGGCGAGCCGACGACAAGATTTCGCTCTCGCGGATGACCTTCTCCCACCAGATTGTCCGCGCCATCTTTGCCGAGCAACTCTACCGCGCCTTCACCATCATCAACCACGAGCCCTACCACCATAAGTGAATGCAAAATTCAAAATTCAAAATTCAAAATTATTAGCCTTTGGCGCACGACCATAGATGAGCAGAGCAAAGGCTGCACTAAAAGTTTTTGGTGAAGCTTTTTACAAAAAGCTTCGAAAAATGCAGAGTAAAAACTACAACCTAAGGAGCAAAGAAAACAAATTAACAACATTTGATATGAAGAGATTTGCGATTACCATTATGGTGTTGCTCGCGGCAGCAGGCCTCCGAGCACAGAATTTCGAGGAGTTTTTCACCAACCGAACCCTCCGCACAGACCTCATCTTCTCGGGTGACGCCACCACACAGCACATCGCCCTCCGAGCACTCCACTCGTGGCAAGGCTGGGCAGGACGCACCCACAACCTCAATCAAGTGCCCCTCAAAGGCGACGGCGAGTTGTCGCTCACCGATGAGGCCACCGGCACCGTTATCTACCGCACCACCTTCTCGTCGCTCTTCCAGGAGTGGCTCGGACAGGAGGAGGCACAGACCACACAGCGCGCCTATGAGTTCACCATTCTCGTGCCCCAGCCTCTGCGCCCCGCCATCCTCACTGTGCAACTATTCAACCCCAGCCAGGAGGTAGCCTCCGAGATGAAGATCCGCGTCAACCCCAACGACATCCTCATTCGCAACTGCGACAACCACCCCACCACCCCCTACACCACCATCTTCAGCGGCTCCGATAAGGAGAAAATCGATGTGGCTATCGTGGCTGAGGGCTACGCAGCCGACGAGATGGAGACCTTCCGCGCCGACGCGCGTGCCACCGTGGAGGCCCTCTTCTCCCACGAGCCCTTTGGCTCTATGAGGGAGCGCTTCAACTTTGTGGCAGTGGAGAGTGCCGCGGCCGAGAGCGGTGTGAGCATCCCACGCGAGGGCATCTGGAAAGAGAGCGCCATCGAGAGCCACTTCGACACCTTCTACTCCAACCGCTACCTCACCACAAGCGCTATCTTCGCAATGTCCGACCTGCTCACCGCCATCCCCTATGAGCACATCATCGTGCTCGCCAACACCGACACCTATGGAGGCGGCGGCATCTACAACTCCTACACCCTGACTACTGCCCACCACCCCCTCTTTGCCCCCGTGGTGGTCCACGAATTTGGCCACAGCTTTGCGGGCTTGGCCGACGAGTATTTCTACGACACTCCCGATATCGCCACCAACTTCCTCACCCCCGAGGTGGAGGCTTGGCAAGAGAACATCACCAACCTCGTAGACTTCGACTCCAAGTGGGCCGATATGCTCCCCGAGGGGACCAAAATCCCCACCGAGGTTACGGACAAGGCAGAGAAGGAGTACATCGTGGGTGTCTATGAGGGAGCCAACTACCTCACCAAGGGAGCCTACCGCCCCGCAGTGGTGTGCCGTATGAGGAACAACACCGCCACCCAATTCTGCCCCGTATGCCAGAGGGCCATCGAGCGTATGATTCGCTTCTACACCGAGTAGCCCCCCTCCGACTCCGCACCGCGACATAGGCTATCAACAATCCACTCCGCCAGAGTCGGAGAGTACATATACCTATTATAATAATGGGCAGCCCAAGTGTTGGGCTGCCCATTATCTATCTTGCCATTGGGAGCGACAAAGCTACTCGATTTTCACAACATTACCCTTGGGATTGAAGGTGAGTTCCGTGCCATCGGAGAGCTCCACCTCCTGACCCTGACCCTCGGTCTCAATGCTCATAATCATCACATCGGGATAGGCATCCCAAACGTAGGTGGTGATATACTCGGGGATGATCTCAACGGGAATGGAGTCGTTGCGGAGTTTAATTTTTGTCCACTGACCCGAGGCGTCGAAGTTGATCTTGGAGCCATCCTTGAAGAGCACACGATAGGAGTTGCCGTGGCGGTGGTGGTGCTGATGGATGGTCTGGATTTGGTCTTTGGCAAAATACTGATGGATAAACTCTTGTGCACGTTGTGGGAGTTGCTTGAGTGTCACCTCGGCGGCAATAGCTGCGAGAGACATCAGGAGAGAGGCGGTGAGCAGGAAGAGTGATTTTCTCATACTTACAGGTTGTTTAGACGGTTAAAAATAGATGACATATCACCCCCACGGAGTACAAAAAGGGTGCAAAACCCGCTCGGAGGGGGAGGAAATAACTCTCTCGAGGACAAAAAAACATCCCCCTTCATCAACGTTTTGGCACACTATTTGCAACCTATTAGAGCGTGGTCGCAACGACCACACAAGGTTTCTTCATTTATTTAAGTTTGGGTTAGTAGTTTTGAAAAGGTAGCCGTTGTGAAACGCCTACCTTTTTTGTTTTGTCGTGGGCCAAACTTAAATAAACGAAGAAACTGCGTTTCCTTAAACTTTTACATTCCACCCTAAATCCCTCCTTTGAGAAAGGAGGGACTTGGTTTCGCCGTTCGGCTCAAAAAAGCGGAGTGGCGAGCAAATGCCCGCCACTCCTATATTTAAGTTTGGGTTAGAAAGAAATTCGCAATGAATTTCGAGGTAAGAGGTCGTTGTGAAACGACCTCTTATTTTTTGTCTATGTTGCAAGTTTAAAAATCAATAGTATAACTTAATGTGAGTCCTCCTGTTTTCTTAAGTGCAAAAGGACTGTTATTTTTGCTAACATGTATTGATGTTATACCTGAACCAACCGATATTTTTGCAATTGCCCCCTTAGGTGCTGGTCCTAATATCTCTGAAAACGTTGTAGAACCATTGCTCGTGAACGAGTAACTTTCACAACCTGTAAGAGAAATCTTAACACTACCAAGACTATGTGGGGCGTTAGCATCAAACCTTACATAATAAAAGTCTTCTTGGGTGTTTTGCCCTTTATTATTATCATTTTCTATTTTTTCACAACCAAAACAAGTGATTGCAGCAAATATAACTAAAAATAGTTTTGTAATAGCTTTCATGGTTTATAATGATTAAACTGTTTCAATATCACAAATTTAGAGAATTATTTTTGATTGAGCAAAATGTTGAAGTAAAAATAGATTTAGAAATTTTAAGTGTATCATTAGATGTTTACAACCTTTGGGTTAGTAGTTTTGAAAAGGATTCCGCTGCGACAGCGCAATCCTTTTTTTGTTGTGGGGGGGGGTATTTAGGGAGGTTAGGGAGTGTAGGGAGTAGGTTTGCTATTCACTAAATTCACTAAATTCACTAAATTCTCTAAATTCACTAAATTCTCTAAATTCTCTAAACTCTCTAAATTCCCTATTTCCCCTTTGCCTCTCTCTCCTGCATCCTCACCCTATACATCCTCTCCTTGAAACCACCCTCTTTCACAAAGCGGTTAGATAGTGATTTGAGCAATTGATGCAAGAGATAGTCCTCTTGTTTGAGGAGAATGATTGCCATATTTGCCACCGTATCCAGAGGACGCGATTTTGCAATTGTAAGGATGTGGGCGTTGTCCCCTTTAACACCGAGCTCGCGCATCGCCATATACTCTTTGGACGTAGTCTCCCACTGCCTGAAATCATTGACGCGCAAGTAATCCTCGTAATCCGATAGTAACTCTTGAAAGCTTGCTTTGGCAACATTGAGCAATTTGATGCCCATTTCGAGGGAGGTCTCAATGGCTGCATTACCCTCGACGATATTCTGTTTTCCCGAACGAGCCGCCTGCACCATTTGGTCAATCGTGCGATCGCCTTTTACGAAGGCTGTGTGTACAAAGTGATATGTCATATCAAAAAGCAGTTCGGCTTTGCGATAACATATCAAATTATGATGGTCGCCTTGACGCTTGATTAACTCGCTGGTGTTCATTGCAAATGCAGGCTTGATTTATTTTTTTTTGGGGGGGGGATTTTTTAGGGAATTTAGGGAGGTTAAGGAGGTTAAGGAGTGTAGGGAGTGTAGGGATTAGGTTTGCTATTCTCTAAATTCTCTAAATTCTCTAAATTCTCTAAGCTCACTAAGTTCACTAAATTCCCTAAACTCCTTAAACTCCCTAAACTCCTTAAATTTCCTATCAAATCCTCAACCTCACTTACCCTCCTTCAAGGCAGCAGCAAGTGAGTCGGCAAGGCTTTCGAGTTGGGGTCTGTCGCTCTCCTTCATTCGGGACCAGATGGTCACCACGGGCGCAACAACCTCCACACCACACATTCCAGCCACGAGTTCCTGCATCACGCGGCCTGCAGTGGGTGCCCACGAGCCATTCTCCACAATGGCAACTTTTCTCTTCTTATAGGCCTTCATCGACAGATGGTGGAGAAAGTCGTACATCGGGGGGAACAAGCCGCCATCATAGGAGGCTGCAGCCAAAACCAAGCCCCCCATACGGAATGCATCTTCCACAGCCTCGGCCATATCGTCTCTACACAAGTCGGTGACCACAACCTTACCCACCCCCCTACTCCTGAGCAACTCTGCAATCTCTCGGGCCACAGCGGCCGTATTGCCGTGAATCGAAGCATAGGCCACGAGCACACCCTCGGTCTCCACTTCATACTTGCTCCACGTGTCGTAGAGTCCGATGTAGTAGCCCAAGTTATCCCTCAGGATGGGGCCGTGGAGGGGTGCAATGGTCTCGATATCGAGTCCTGCAGCCTTCTTGAGCAGCACCTGCACGGGGCCGCCATACTTACCACAGATGTTGAAGTAGTACCTGCGAGCCTCGCAAGCCCAATCCTCCTCCTTGCAGAGCGCACCGAACTTGCCAAAACCGTCGGCCGAAAAGAGCACCTTCTCGCTACTCTCATAGCTCACCATCACCTCGGGCCAATGGACCATAGGGGCCATAACAAAGTGGAGAGTGTGCTCTCCGAGTGCGAGGCTATCGCCCTCCTTGACAGCTATGGTCCTACCCTCCAAGCAGATGCCATCGAAAAATTGGGGCAACATCTGGAGTGCTCTCGTCGAGGCCACAATGGTGATTGAAGGATAGCGCTCCACCACACTCGCAATGCAACCTGCGTGGTCGGGCTCGAGGTGCTGCACCACGAGATAGTCGGGGGTGCGTCCGCCCAACTCTTCGTCGAGATTACGGAGCCACTCGGCCTCCTTGCGGTGGTCCACAGTATCCATAATTGCAACCTTATGGTCCACAATCAGATAGGAGTTGTAGGAGACACCGTTGGGGATAACATACTGACTCTCGAAGAGATCGAGGTCGAGGTCATCCACGCCGATATATTTGATTGCTGTGCTGATGTCGTATTTCATTGCCGGACTAATCATTTGTTATCCTGCTTGTGCAAGGCTCGCTATTGTTGAGTTGCACAAGCTGTGTTGCTTCTCCCCTTCTAATCCATCTTGAGCACCGCGAGGAATGCCGACTGGGGCACCTGCACGTTGCCAATCTGGCGCATACGTTTCTTACCCTTCTTCTGCTTCTCGAGCAGTTTGCGTTTACGCGAGATGTCGCCACCATAACACTTGGCCGTCACATCCTTACGCACCTGACGCACCGTCTCGCGGGCGATAATCTTTGCACCGATGGCAGCCTGGATGGCGATGTCGAACTGCTGGCGAGGGATGAGCTCCTTGAGTTTCTCACACATCTTGCGGCCGAAGTCGTAGGCGTGGTCGGTGAAGATGAGCGACGAGAGTGCATCCACGGGTTCGCCGTTGAGCAGAATATCGAGTTTCGAGAGGCGGCTCTCGCGGTAGCCAATCTGGTGGTAGTCAAACGACGCATAACCCCTCGAAATGCTCTTGAGCTTGTCGTAGAAATCGAAGACAATCTCCGACAGAGGCATATCGAAGTTAATCTCCACCCTCTCGGGGCCGAGGAAGACCTGGTTGACGAGCGTGCCTCGCTTGTCGATGCAGAGTTTTATGACGGCACCGAGATAGTCGGTCTTGGTGATAATCTGTGCTCGGATGTAGGGCTCCTCAATCTTGTCGACCATAGTGAGGTCGGGCAGACCCGAGGGGTTGTGAACATCGACCACCTCACCCTTCTTTGTGGTCACCTTGAACGACACGTTGGGAACGGTGGTAATCACATCCATATCGAACTCCCTATAGAGCCTCTCCTGCACAATCTCCATATGGAGCAGACCGAGGAAGCCGCAGCGGAAACCAAATCCGAGTGCGAGCGAACTCTCGGGCTCAAAGGTGAGCGAGGCGTCGTTGAGCTGGAGTTTCTCGAGCGAAGCCCTTAGGTCCTCATACTCGCTTGCATCCACGGGGTAGACACCCGCAAAGACCATAGGCTTGACATCCTCGAAACCCTCCACTGCCTCGACACAAGGATTCTCAACGTGGGTGATGGTGTCGCCCACCTTCACATCTTTCGAGCTCTTGATACCCGACATAATGTAGCCCACATTGCCGGCCTTGATCTCGTCCTGCTGAACGAACTTGAGCTTCAGCACACCAATCTCGTCGGCGTCATACTCCGAGCCTGTGTTGAAGAACTTGACGTGGTCGCCACGACGGATGGTGCCGTTCATCACGCGGAAGTAGCCGATGATACCGCGGTAGGAGTTGAACACCGAGTCGAAGATAAGAGCCTGCAAGGGTGCATTTTCGTCGCCCTCGGGTGCGGGAACGCGGTCCACGATGGCGTCGAGAATCTCCTCAATACCGATGCCCGTGCGGGCCGAAGCACAGAGGATGTCGCTCTCGTCGCAACCGAGCAGCTCGACAATCTGGTCCTTCACCTCGTCGACCATAGCCGACTCCATATCGATTTTGTTAATCACGGGGATTATCTCCAAGTCGTGCTCGAGAGCGAGATAGAGGTTGGAGATAGTCTGCGCCTGGATACCCTGCGAGGCGTCCACCACAAGGAGTGCGCCCTCACAGGAGGCGATGGCACGCGATACCTCATAGGAGAAGTCGACGTGTCCGGGGGTGTCGATAAGGTTGAGCGTATAGATTTGTCCCTCTCGCTCATACTGCATTTGGATGGCGTGGGACTTGATGGTAATACCTTTTTCGCGTTCGAGATCCATATCGTCGAGCACCTGGTTTTGCAATTCGCGCTCGGAGAGTGTTCCGGTCTGCTCCAGGAGTCGGTCTGCCAAGGTACTTTTACCGTGGTCGATATGTGCGATTATACAAAAGTTGCGGATGTTTTTCATACAAATAAATATATTGGGTGCAAATGTAGTTATTTTCTCCCGAAATTAAAAACAAACCCACTCCCACTTTAGGTCACAAAATGGCGACAACGAATATTAAGATAATGAAAAATTTGACTTTGTGTATTGGAATATTGAACATAAAAGTATAAATTTGCGGTCCAACAACCACAAACACACACTCCCCACAGTCGCAATGGTCGGCTGCGGGGCGAGAAAAAACCAGAGTAAAATGATTTCTATTCCCACAGCAGTAGAGGCCGTAATCAAGAAGCGACCTTTCCTCGAAGTTGCGCTCGTCGATGGACTCATAAACCTCTCGGCGCTTGCACGCCAACTCAAACCAGAGATTGAACAAATGGTCGCCAAGGAGGTGAACGACAGCGCCGTAATTATGGCCCTCAACCGACTCGTACCACGCCTGGGCGCAGTAACATCCAAGAAAGCCCGAGGTGTGGTGGAAAACATCGGCGACATCATCGTTCGCAGCAATCTCGCCAACTACACCTTCAACAACTCTGCCACCCTCCATATGAGGCAGGCAAAACTGCTCGACAAAATCAACGAGATGAAGAATATCTTCTGCACCTTCTCGCAGGGTGTGTCCGAGACCACTCTCGTTGTGAGCGACTCTCTCGCAGAGTTGGTGGAGACGAGCTTCAAGGGTGAGACTCTCATCACCAAGCATACCAACCTCTCGCTCATCACCGTCAAGCTGCCCAGCGACAACACCCTCTGCCCGGGTGTCTACTACTACCTTTTCAAGGAGTTGGCCTGGGACAACATCAACATCGTGGAGGTCATCAGCACCTCCAATGAATTCACTATCGTAGTGAGCGACAACGACATCCATCGCGCATTTGCCATCCTGATGGATGCCAAGCAGCAGGGTGTCTACTTGGAGAAATAACAAGGCGGAGACCTCTTGCGGAGGTATGGATTTTGGCGGACACTACCACACGGCTTGTGGTAGTGTCCGCTTTATTTACCCCTCCTCGAGTGGGAGATAAAAAACCAATCTCGACGTTTAATTTTCAGAAAAACTCGGTGCGGACTTTCAATTCTCGAAATTCGATTGTATTTTTGTAGGTTAATTGGCGCAAAAGGCACACTACCAACCCTAAGAGAGGCAGAAACCAAGAGCCACCCGTGCCAATCGACACCCAAAAATCAGCAGAATAGAAACAACAAAAAAACATATAGACACTATGAATATCTCCTACAATTGGCTTCAGAACTACCTGAAGAGCGACCTCTCCGCAGAAGAGGCTTCCGTAATCCTCACCGACATCGGTCTCGAAATCGAGGACTTCGAGAAACTCGAGGCTGTCAAAGGCGGACTCAAGGGAGTAGTCGTGGGTGAGGTGCTCACCTGCGAGGACCATCCCGACTCCGACCACCTCCACGTTACCACCGTGGATGTGGGCACCGGCGAGCCCCTCGGCATCGTTTGTGGCGCTGCCAACTGCCGCAAGGGTCTCAAAGTGATGTGCGCCACCGTAGGCGCTGAGCTCCACCCCATCGGCTCGGAGGAGGTATTCAAAATCAAACGCAGCAAAATCCGCGGCGTGGAGTCGCTCGGTATGCTCTGTGCAGAGGATGAGCTGGGCATCGGCTCCTCCCACGACGGCATTATGGAGCTCGACGAGAACGCCGTTCCAGGCACTCCCGCAATGGAGTATCTCAAGCTCACCGACGACTACCGTCTGGTCATCGGTCTCACCCCCAACCGCATCGACGCCGCCTCGCACTATGGCGTGGCACGCGACTTGGCAGCCTACTTGCGTTCGCAGGGTCGCCAGGCCGAGTTGGAGCTCCCCTCGGTGGAGGGCTTCAAGGTGGACAACACCTCGAGGGTGACCAAGGTGAGGGTGGAGAACTCCGAGGCCGCACCTCGCTATGCAGGTGTCAACATCTCGGGCGTGAAGGTGGCACCCTCGCCCCAATGGTTGCAGAACGCACTGAGGGCCATCGGCATCAATCCCAAGAACAATGTGGTGGACGTGACCAACTATGTTCTCCACGAGCTTTGCCAGCCCCTCCACTCCTTCGATGCCGACAAGATTGAGGGCAACGAGGTGGTGGTACGCACCTGCCCCGCAGGCACCAAGTTCCGCACCCTCGACGGTGTGGAGCGCACTCTCCACGAGTCCGACCTGATGATTTGCGACGCCGAGAAGCCTATGTGCATCGCAGGTGTCTTTGGCGGTGAGCACTCGGGCGTGAGCGAGGAGACCACCAACGTATTCCTCGAGAGCGCCTACTTCAACCCCGTGTGGGTCCGCAAGACTGCCAAGCGTCACACACTCTCCACCGATGCTTCGTTCCGCTTCGAGCGCGGCATCGACCCCAATATCACCATCTACGCACTCAAGCGCGCAGCAATGCTCATTCAGGAGGTAGCCGGCGGCCAGATCACCTCGGAGATTACCGACATCTACCCCGCCCCCGTTGCACCCTTCGCAATCGACATCACCTACGACTACATCGACAACCTCATCGGCAAGAAGATTGGCAACGAGACCATCCGCGAGATTCTCCGCGACCTCCAGATTGAGATCACCGAGGAGAGGGAGGATGGACTCAAGGTGAACGTTCCTGCTTATAGGGTAGACGTTCAGCGCCCTGCCGACTTGGTGGAGGAGATTCTCCGCATCTACGGCTACAACAACGTGGAGATTCCCACCCACGTCAACTCCACGCTCTCCTATGAGCAGAAACCCAACCGCGACAAACTCCGCAATATGGTGAGCGATATGCTCTCGGCAGGCGGCTTCGCGGAGGTGATGAACAACTCGCTCACCAAGAGCAGCTACTATGAGAACTCGGAGGTATTCCCTGCCGAGCGTTGCGTGAGGATTATGAACCCCCTGAGTGCCGACCTCGGCGTGATGCGCCAGAGCCTGCTCTTCGGTCTGCTGGAGGTTGTGGAGCTCAATGCCAACCGCAAGGCCCAGAGCATCAAGATCTATGAGTTTGGCAACACCTACACCTACGACGCTGCACGCAAGGAGGAGGGTGGTTTGGCTCCCTACTCGGAGAGTTTCCGCCTCTCGATGGCCATCTACGGCGCACAGAGCTCGCAGTCGTGGAACTCGAAGGCCGAGGGCAGCAGCTTCTTCCACCTCAAGGCTGTGGCCGAAAAGCTCCTGCGTCGCTTCGGTATGGACATCTACACCCTGCGTAGCGAGGCCATCCAGAACGAGATCTTCTCGGAGGGCTTGAGCCTCAAGGCAGGCAACAAGGAGTTGCTCCAGATTGGCACCATCTCGCCCAAGATTCGCAAGGTGTTCGACCTCAAGGGTGAGGTCTACTTCCTCGATATCGACTTCGACACCCTGCTGAAGTACACCCGCAAGCACAAGGTTACTGCCCACGAGTTGCCCAAGTTCCCCGCCGTTAAGCGCGACCTCGCACTCCTCGTGGACAATGGCGTAAGCTATGCAGAGCTCCGTCAGATTGCCTTCCAGACCGAGAAGAAACTCCTCAAGGATGTCACCCTCTTCGACGTCTACACAGGCGACAAGCTCGAGGCAGGCAAGAAGTCCTATGCACTTGGATTCATCCTCCAGGACGAGACCAAGACTCTGGACGACAAGACCATCGACAACACTATGAATAAACTCATCGAGGCCTTTGGTAAGAAGGCCGGTGCCACCATCAGGTAGAAGTCTACGGCTGGTGGCGACCTCCACGGTGAGGGAGTCTCGACTCTATAAACAAGAGCGCGTTCACAGAAGATTGTGAACGCGCTCTTGTTTTACACTTTCCCCTTCCTACGGAACGCGGATGACGGGGAACTGAATGAATACATAGTTGTCGCCGTTGGCCGTAGCCGTCGAGCGGATGCGGATGGCGCGGGTGGGGCGTCGGAGGGTGATGGTGGCACCTCCATTGTGGAGTTTGGCCACCTCGCGGAACTTCTGGCCATCTTCGCTCACCTCCACCACTCCCGAGGGGAACACTCCTCTGCAAACGTGTCGGTAGCCCGTGATGAGTTCCACCACCGCCCCACTCTTCACGCTCGAGGCAAACTCATAGAGAATCCAATCGCCCTCGCGGCAGGTACGGCTCGTGCGACACCCCCAATCGTTGGCATAGGAGGCAATTTTATCGAGCGCTTCGGAGTTCTTCAAGGGGAGCGATGTGGAGACCTTGAGTGAGGGGGTAATTTGCCTACCTTGTGGCGGCTCCGGCGCGCCACGACGGTAGCTGATGCCCATAGCCTCCATACGCTTTTCGTGCACCTTGAGTCTTGCGGAAAACTCCTCCCAGCTGCGCGACGAAGAGGGCATCCACCCTATTTCGGAGAGAGCACAGATGCGTGGGAAGGTCTGATACTCGAGGTAGTTGTCGTATTTATCTCGGTGAGTAACATAGAGTTCGCTCCAGAATGCACCCGAGAAACCGATGACGTTGGACTTTGCCTTGGGGCCAAAACCGAGAGCATCGAGCGACACGGAGTAGCACTTCTTGAGGCTGATGATTCCCGCCCAATTGTGTCCATCCTCCATCTTGCTCTGGCGCATATCGAAATAGAAATAGGGACCGGGCATAACCACCGTCGGGTAGCCCGCCTCGGCCACCTCTCGACACTGCCTCACTCCCTCCCAACCGTGGATGCGGACCTCACGCGAGAGGGTGCCTCCATTGGTGGCCTCATTCCACATCGCCGCCTTTCGTCCTCGTTGGGCGAGCATAGCGGAGAGTCGCTCCATAAAATACTCCTGCAGCTGGCTCTGGCTCGTCATCCCCCGCTCGCGGTAGAGTGCACTGCAGTGGGGGCAATCACGCCAATAGCTCTTGTCGACCTCGTCGCCACCAATGTGTATGTACTCGGAGGGGAAGATGTCGCACAACTCCGAGATGATATCCTCGAGCAGCACGTAGTTCTCCTCCCTGGCCACACACCACACATTCTGACTCGAATAGCCCTCCGAGGCGGAGAGATCGCGCTCCACGGGGCAGAGTATCTCGGGGTGGATCTTACCGATTGTCAGACTATGACCCGGGAGGTCAATCTCGGGCACAATTTCTACGCCTCTGGCGTGGGCATAGGCCACCAGCGAGCGCAGTTCCTCCTGGGTGTAGTAGCCACCATAGCGCTCCTCCCACTCTCCGTAGATAGCCTTCACGGGGCTATCGCCGCCACGCCAACCGCCAATTTCGGCGAGCTCGGGATGGGACTTAATCTCCACACGCCACCCCTCATCGTCGGTGAGGTGGAGATGGAGGTGGTTGATTTTGTGGTGTGCGAGGTGGGAGATGAACTCCTCAATTTGGGGGATTGTGGAGAATGTGCGCGCCACGTCGAGGTGCTGTCCTCGGTAGTGATACTCCGGCCAATCCACAATCTCCACGGCAGGCAGAAGGGCCACACCACGGAATGCTCCCTCGTAGACCTCGGAGGGGAAGAGCTGGAGCAACGTGTGGAATCCGTTGAGTAGTCCCGCACGATCCACACCGCGAAGTACCACCCCCTCGGGAGCGATTTTCAGGCGATATCCCTCCGCAGGAAGCCCCAAAGATGGGTCCACCGCAAGGCTCATTCGAACGGCACCAAAGCCACCGGGGAGGTAGCTACGAACATAGGCCTGTTCCTCTGCGGGGCAGAGAATCGCCACCGATTCGTCGAATCGGAACGGTTCATCCTCAACCACTTCCACACTTCGAGGCAAGGGCAGCAACCCCAGCCAATCGTTGTCCGCCGAGGCCCCCAGAGGATTGGCGCACAGCAACATCACTATGGCCAACAACCCTCTCACCAACGTGCGACACACGCCACCACCTCCACAAGCACTACTCTTCATATATCAAATAGGGTTTACGTTGTTCCACGAATCGCTCCACATCTGCGCGCCACATCGACTCGATCTCCTCGGCCCTATAGCCCATCTCTATCATATCGCGGACATAGCCCACGCCAATGAGCTTCTCGAAGTAGCTGCCAACGAAAAACTCCTCCCCCGCCTCCTTCAGCGCGTTGTGGGCCTCCACAACATAGGAGAGGTCTATGCCGCCCATAATCAGCGAATCCACCGATGAGGCACTCAAATCCCTGCCACGACACACACTACCCAGGTGAGGCGGATTTTTGGCCCCATCGCGCTCTTCGGGAGTGAACTCCACATCGCCCTCGAGCAGGGGGTGGCCATAGAGTTGGAAGGGTCTCTCCGTGCCGCGTCCCACGCTCACAGTCGTACCCTCGAAATAGCACAGCGACGGATAGAGTGCCACCGCAACCTCGTTGGGCAGATTGGGCGAGGGAGCCACCTCGGGTGCATAGCGCATCGAGCGGCGGTAGCCAATGCAGGGGACCACCGTGAGGTCACACCTGACGCCACCCTCGAGCCACCCCTCACCGTTGATCATTCGGGCCAGCTCGCCGAGCGTCATACCGTGAACGACAGGGATGGGCAGCATACCCACAAAGGAGCGATACTGCTCCTCGATGATGGGTCCGTCGACATACATACCATTGGGGTTGGGCCTATCGAGAATCACCACGGGGACACCCACATCGGCACAAGTCTGGAGGGTGAGGTAGAGAGTGGAGATGTAGGTGTAGAATCTCACGCCCACATCCTGAATGTCGACCACAATCACGTCGCACTTGAAGATGTCGTTGGCCTTGGGAGCCTTCGAAGCACCATAGAGCGAGATGATCTCCACGCCCGTGTAGGCATCGCGTGAGGAGGGCACAAACTCACCCGCATCGGCCTTGCCACGGAAGCCGTGTTCGGGAGCAAAAATGAGTTTGACATCCACGCCGCAACTCAGGAGCGTATCGACCAAGTGGCGCCCACCGATGCGAGCCGTGTGGTTGGTTAGGACCCCCACTCGCTTACCTTCGAGCAGGTGGCCATACTCGTCAATGCGCTCGTCGCCCAGAACGATGCGCCCCTCAGGCTCCACCGCCACAACGAGGTGGAGGGTAAGAAGGAGCAATATGGTGGTCAAACAGACTCTCTTCATTGTGATGTGCTATTTATTTTTCACAAAATTAAACATTTTTTTGACGAAAAGAGTATCTTTGTGGAATATAAACAGAGTCTAACCACAACAAAAAAGGATACAACGAATATGTACGAGAAGAAACTTGAGGCCACGGCCCGCCTGCTCGAGGTGATGGACACCCTCCGAGAGAAGTGCCCCTGGGATAGGGAGCAAACCTTCGAGAGCCTCCGCAGCAACACCATCGAGGAGTGCTTTGAGCTGGTCGATGCCATCACGGACAAAAATATGGAGGGTATCCGCGAGGAGTTGGGCGACCTGCTGCTCCACATCGTTTTCTACTCCAAGATGGGCCAGGAGCAGGGCAAGTTCGACTTTGCCGATGTGTGCAACTATCTCTGCGACAAGCTCGTCTATCGCCATCCCCACGTCTATGGCGACGTCCACGCCGACAACCCCGAGGAGGTAATCCACAATTGGGAGATGCTCAAACTCCGCGAGAAAGCTAAGAAGGAGCGCAAGGCCGCAGGAGGCGTTCTCTCTGGCGTGCCCCGCAGCCTGCCCGCAATGGTCAAGGCCTTCCGCATCGGTCAGAAAGCCGCATCGGCAGGTTTCGACTGGGAGAAAAAGGAGGACGTATGGGACAAGGTGAAGGAGGAGATTGCAGAGGTGGAGACCGAAATTGCCAATGCCGACAAGGATAAACTCGAAGGCGAAATCGGCGACCTCTTCTTCTCGCTCATCAACGCCTCGAGGCTCTATGGCATCGATCCCGAGACAGCCCTCGAGAGGACCAACAAGAAGTTTATGGCCCGCTTTTCGCACATCGAAAAGGGAGCTGCCGAGCTCGGCAAGGGGCTGGGAGAGATGAGCCTCGATGAGATGGAGACCCTCTGGCAGCAGGCCAAAGGAATCAAAAACGAATAATTCACAACACAACAAGCAGAAAGATATGGCAATCATTAAGAGTGTGAGGGGTTTCACCCCCAAGATCGGTAAAGGATCGATGGTGGCAGAGAACGCAACCATCGTTGGAAATGTGGAGATCGGCGAGGAGAGCAGCATCTGGTTTGGTGCGGTGATTCGTGGCGACGTCAACGCCATCCGCATCGGCAAGCGCTGCAACATCCAAGACGGAGCCTGCCTCCACGCCACCTACGACCTCTCGCCCCACCCCTCGGTGACCATCCTCGGTGACGGCGTGAGCGTGGGCCACAACGCCATCATCCACGGCGCACAAATCGGAGATGGGTGCCTGATTGGTATGGGTGCAACTGTGCTCGACAATGCAAAGGTTGGAGAGGGTTGCATCATCGCTGCCAACGCACTCGTAACAGCCAATTCGGTGTTGGAGCCCGGCGGCCTCTATGCAGGTGTTCCCGCCAAGAGGCTCAAGGAGGTCACCCCCGAGCAGCGAGTGAACACCCTCGAGCGCACCACCCGCGACTATATGCACTACGCGTCGTGGTTCCCCGAGTACTACGTCGACGAGGAGTAGCCCCGGCGCCACGGTTGGTCGTAGCGACACATTTGGCCACACGCCACCGTTGGTCACAGCGCTCCAATGGGCCCACCACAACTCAACCCACACTAACACGAACAAAAGATGAACAGACGAGAACAATATCGCAAAGTGGCGATCAACATACTGATATCCATCGTTATATCGATGGTGCTCAACTTTGCATACTTCGTGTTCCTAATGGTCGGCCCCAACCGCGAACCCGCACCCAAGGAGCCACCACGGGTTGAAGTGGAGAACAAAGCCGAGGCAAAAAAGGTGGTCGAAAAGCTCACCGAGGTGGAGGTCGACTCCCTGAAGAGCCGCCTGATAATCCGCGAGGAGAATCTGGTGAAGCAAAGCGCACAGCGCAATCAGCCCAACCCTCTCGCCTCCTCCACAGGTACGCTCTTCATCATCCTCGACCTCTTCTTCTATGCGGCAGTCTCGATGGCATTCCTCTCGATTATGACCTCGCCGCGCCATTGGAAGCGCAGGAATAGGTATGGCCGCAGGGTGGCGGCGTGCATCATCCTACTGCTGCCCATCTACTTCCTGGCTCCACAGCTCACTTGGAGGGGCGAGATTGTCACCACGGCCCACGTTCTCTTCAGGCTCAATGCGCTGACCATTCTCAAGCTCGCCACCACCTTCATCATCGCCATCCTCTACGGCAAAATCTATGAATTGCTCTACACCAAGCAGTCCATAGAGATGGAGAACGAAATGCTCAAGAACGAGAATCTCACCTGGCAGTACAACACGCTCATCAATCAGGTCAATCCCCACTTCCTCTTCAACTCGCTCAACTCGCTCTCGATGCTGGTGCGCGAGGAGAAGAGTGAGGATGCACTCACCTACATCTCCCGAATGAGCGACACCTATCGCTACATCATCGAAGAGGGCAAAGTGGAGCGAACCACCGTGGCCGACGAACTGCGCTTCCTGGAGGCCTATCGCTATCTGCTCGAGGTGCGCTACGCAGGCAAACTCCACATCAACGTCGAGGTGGACCACGCCTACGACGACTATGAGTTGCCCCCTCTCTCCATCCAACCGCTCATTGAGAATGCCGTTAAACACAACGCCATCACCTCCTCCAAGCCGCTCAACATCGACATCCACACCGAGGGCGACTACATCGTAGTCTCCAACCCCATCCACCCCAAACTCCAAAAGGAGGAGAGCACGGGTATAGGTCTGGGCAACCTCTCGAGCCGCTACGAATTGGTCATAGGCCGCAAGGTGGAGGTCGAGTGTGACAACAACATCTTCCGCGTACGACTCCCTCTAAACCGCCCCACACGATGAAAGCAATAATCATTGAGGACGAGACCGCTGCCGCACGCAACCTCAAAGTGCTGCTCGCCTCCTCCCATCCCGAAATAGACATAGTGGCCACGCTCGAGAGCATCGAGGAGAGCGTCGAATGGTTCGGAAACAATCCGGCCCCCGACTTGGTCTTTATGGACATCCATCTGGCCGACGGCAATGCCTTCCGCATCTTCGACACCACCGAGATTGCCGCACCTATTATATTTACTACCGCCTACGACCAATATGCCCTCGAGGCATTCAAGGTGTGTGGCATCGACTACCTGCTCAAACCCCTCAAAGCCGAAGAACTCGAGAGGGCCATCCGCAAGTTCACCTCGCTCACCTCGGCAGGCAGAGGCGACTACAACCGCCGCGTGCAGGATATGGTCGAAAAGAGCCGCAGTAGGACCCTCCTGGCCAAAGTGCGCGACAAACTCATCCCCATTGCCGAGGGCGAGATAGCCTTCTTCTACACCTCCAATGAGCAGGTGTGCGTCACCACCATTGATGGTAAGACCTACCCCATAGACGGCACTCTGGAGGGAATCTATGGAGAGTATGGCGGTGAGCAGTTTTTCCGTGCCAACCGCCAATTCATCGTCGCCCGCAAAGCCATCCGCGACATCTCCGTGTGGTTTGGCAGCAGGCTCTCCGTCAACCTTACGGTGGCCACGCCGGAGCGAATAATCATCAGCAAGGCCCGCTCGTCGGAATTCAAGGAGTGGCTGAGGTAGGTATTTCGCCAACGAGGTTGGTCGGTTCACCCCCTATTTTGGTCGTTTCACCCCCATCGTGGCTCCATCTGGGGCCACGTTGTGCTATCTTTGTAATCGTAGAGAAGTGTGAACACGAAAAAAATAACAATACAATAAACCTCCAAAAAACTTACAACTATGAAAGCCATTCAGAAAGTTCTTATCGCGGCAGCAGCCGTATTGGCAATGACCGCTTGTTCGGCACAGGACAAACCCAAATTCAACGAGAAAGAGTATGCAGAGCGCAAGACCGAGCGTCTGGACGCCATCGTAGACCTCACCGACGCACAGGAGAAAGAGGTCTATGCCGTATATCTCCAGCAGGGTCAGGACATCAAGAAACATATCAAGGCTATGAAGAAAGAGGCTTGCGATATGAAGCGTCCCGACGGCAAGAAAGCTGACTGCAAAAAAGCCGAGTGCGACAAGGCTAACTGCACCAAGAAAGCAGAGTGCAACAAAGCTGACTGCAAGAAAGATTGCGCCACCTGCACCAAGAAAGCAGAGTGCAACAAGGCCGACTGCAAGAAAGATTGCGCCACTTGCGACAAAAAAGCTGAGTGCAAGAAGGCTGACTGCAAAAAAGATTGCGCCACCTGCACCAAAAAGGCAGAGTGCAACAAGGCCGACTGCAAGAAAGATTGCGCCACTTGCGACAAAAAAGCAGAGTGCAAAAAGGCTGAGTGCGACAAAGCAAAATGCACCAAGAAGGCTGAGTGCAACAAGGCTGACTGCAAGAAAGATTGCGCTACTTGCGACAAGAAGGCTGAGTGCAAAAAAGCTGACTGCAAGAAAGATTGCGCTACCTGCGACAAAAAAGCTGAGTGCAAGAAAGGCGAGTGTGACAAAGCTAAATGTGACAAAAAGGCTGAGTGCGACAAGGTGAAATGCGACAAGAGAACTCCTCGCAAACCCCACTTCAAACACAACCCTGAAGCGCGCAAAGCTCACTTCGAGAAACTCAACACCATCCTCACCCCCGAGCAGGTGGCAAAACTCAAAGAGCACCACGCAAAACGCTTTGAGCACGCACACAAAGCACAGCAGTGCTGCCCCACCGAGAACTGCCAGAAATAGGTTTTTCGCCCCTGGCAATCCCCTGGCAATCCCCTACCAATCAATAGTTTTTAGAAAACGATAATCAGACACACAATGAATAGGCTGATAGCACTTATCGGTACACTCGTTCTGGGCATTGGAACTTCCTTTGCCCAGACGACGGGTGTCCTAAGAGCAACCCTCAACGACAGCAAAACCGGCGAAGGAATCAACGGCGCAGTGATAGAACTCACCAATAGCGCCAATGGCAAACAGCAGTACTACACCTCCGGCTACCAAGGCAAAATCGAGATCAAAAACCTCACCACAGCCACCTACCAGATGGTTATCACCTATCTCGGCTACAAGGACTACAAGCAGGAAGTGAAGATCAAGGCCGGTAACAACAACCTCGGAACAATCAAGTTCGAGGAGGACGCCACCATCATCGACCAAGTGGAAATCAAAGGTTTCCTCGGCACCTCACAAAAGGGTGACACCGTGAGCTACAACGCCTCGGCCTTCAAAACCGTGCGCGACGCAAGCGCAGAGGGCCTGCTGGCCAAAATGCCCGGCATCACCGTCAACTCCGACGGCTCGGTGGATGCACAGGGCGAGTCGGTGGGTAAGGTATTCGTGGATGGCAAAGAGTTCTTCGGCGACGATGTGGCCACCACCATCAAAACCATCCCCGCAGAGATGGTCTCCAAAGTGGAGGTCTACGACAAACTCTCCGATAAGGCAGAGTTCACGGGTCTCGACGACGGCGAGGGCTACAAAGCCATCAACATCGTCACCACCCTCGGCAAACGTAAAGGAGTGTTTGGTAAGGTCTACGGCTCCTACGGCTACCCCGATAAGTACAGCCTCGGTGGCAATGCCAACATCTTCCACGGCGACGAGAAAATCTCCATCATCGCTATGGCCAACAACATCAACCAGCTCAACTTCTCCTTTGAGGATATCGTGGGCGCAGCGTCCTCCGCTCAAGGCGGCGGTGGTGGCGGCGGTATGGGCCCCGGAAGAGGTATGGGTATGGCACGCAACTTTATGGTGCGCCCAATGTCGGGCATCTCCACGGTGCAGTCCATCGGTCTGAACTACGCCAACCAATGGGAGAAGCTGGAGCTCCAGAGTAGCTACTTCTTCAACCACACCAGCACCATCAACCACAACACTCGCGACCGCATCTCCTACGCAAGCGACAACTACAGCGAACACTCATACAGCGAGAGCGACTCCGAGTCGGAGAACTGGAACCACCGTCTCAATCTGCGCTTGGACTACAAGTTCAGCAAAACGCAGTCGCTGATGGTGCGCGCCAACGCAAGTCTCCAGCAGTATGAGAGCCTCAACACAGGTAACGAGCTCATCTCCAACAACATCACCGGCGAGAATCTCAAGCAGATGACCTCCCAGCAGAATGACGACCGCGTGGGTACCTATGGCAACGTCTTTGCCCTCTATCGCACCCGTCTCGGCAAGCCAGGCAGAACTGTGACGGTCAACTCCAGGGTGAATTGGAACAGCTCGGAGAGCAACCAACTCCCCATCTACACCTACACCATCCCCGCAGACTCGGTCTACAAGAATATCATTGAGCGCATCTCGGGTAGCAACAGCGTCAGGGCCGAGGTCACCTACACCGAGCCCTTCAGCGAAAAGGCACAGATGGACATCGAGTATGAGTTCCAGCACAACCTCAACGACCAGAACAAGACCACCGAGGTCTATATCAACAATGTCCTCGACCCCACTCTGGGTACACTTATGACCAACATCTCGGAGAGTGGCTACACCACCCATCGCGTGGGCCCCGGCTTCAACTACTCAACAGAGATGACCAAGTTCAACTTCCAGTTGCGCTACCAACACTCCTCGCTCAACAATGAGCAGACCCTCCCACGTCCTCTCTCGCAGAGCTACAACTTCAACGACCTGACCTATAGGGGTAACTTGACGGTCAACTTCAACAAGACCAACGTATTGCGTGTGAGAATGCACTCCCGCACCCAGAACCCCTCCATCAGTCAGTTGCAGGACATAACCGATGTGAACGGCACCAGCTACACCGCAGGTAACCCCGACCTCAAGCCCAGCTACTCACACCAGCTGATGACCTTCTACACCAACACCAACATCGAGAAAGGACGCACACTGATGTTGCACGCAGGTATGTGGGCCACCACAAGGTCTATCGCCTCGGCAATGCAGATGAACAACCCCGGATTTGTCATCCCCGGCTACAATGGTCAGACCCTCGGCGTGGGCAACACCTACAGCACCTACGAGAACATCTCCGGCGCCAACAACTGGAACCTCTTTGCAGGCTTCAGTCTCGGCTTCCCCATCGAGGTGCTCAAGAGCAACCTCACCTTTGGTGTCAACACCAACCTCAGCAGCTCGCCCAGCAAAATCAACAACTACCTCAACATTATGCGCGGCCAGAGCTACTCGGGTAACATCCAGCTCGGTAGCAACGTCTCGGAGAACTTGGACTTCACCCTCTCCTACAACATCAGCTACTCGCTCAACGACAACAAGTCGGAGCTCCACACACAGCACAACCGCTACTTCAACCACAGCGCAAGAGCCGACCTGAAGTGGATCGCCTGGAAGGGCTTCACCCTCACCGCCAACGGTACCTACAACCAATATAAGGGTATTACCGACAACTACAATGAGGAGATTCTCTTGTGCAATGCCTACATCGGCAAGAAACTCTTCAAGGATGAGAGGGGTGAGTTGAGCATCGGTGTCAACGACATCTTCAACCAGAATCGCGACTTCCGTCGCAACGTCGGCACCAACTACATTGAGAATACCACCAACCTCGCCATCGGCAGGTATGTGGCCGTACAGTTTGTCTACAACATCCGCGCCTATGGCAAGGGCTCCTCTGCCCGCGACTTCGACAATATGGGAATGGGCGGCGGTATGGGCCCCGGAGGCGGTATGGGCCCCGGCGGAGGCAGAATGCGTCCCCACGGCGGTATGCACCGATAGAAAACGATTGAACATCAGAAGATAAATCCTCGAGGGGATCAGCTCCCGAGGTTGGCGGGAAGGATTTTTGTGGTTGCCCTCCCGCCATTTTTTTGTCCCGCCGAGTGGCATAACATAGGGATGGGAGCCACAGAGGACATGAAAAAAGGAGAGAACGTTGTTCTCTCCTTTTTTGCGTACCCCCAAGCAATCTGTTTTCGAACGAATTTTTAGAGGACTTAGAGAAACTATGGGAATTGCGACACTACTTCCCCATCCCAAAGAAATGACACCTCTGTAATACTGCGGTGCAAGGGTATATTGCGGAATGTGGTTGAGGTAAGGGAGGGGGTGCCAAGGGGTTGCGATGGTATCCGCCCTCTTGCAATTCCTCGGAGAGGTAGGTGTGAAAGCCTATACACTGTTCGTTACGAGAAGCCTGTTTGGTGAGAGGGTGAAAATAAATTTTACTACTCTTACTAACTTTTCCATTCTTACTGATATTTATATATAAAACACAATCAGTATGGAAAGTAAAAGACAATACCGAGAACTCTCGGACGAAACAAAACAAAAAATCAGCAACAGCAGTAAGGGGAAGAGTAAAAGTTTTGCGCATCGTGAACACCTGTCCCAATCGTTGAAAAATTATTGGCGCACAATCCCCAACAAACCCACCCAAACAACAATGGATGACTTGATAGGTAAGAAGAATACATAACCACTTATCAAGGTAAAGTTGTCATTATTTTGGGTAAAAATAAAGAAAGAAAATGAGAACATAAGTGATTAAATTAGACAAAATAAAATTAGTAACACACATTGATTATATACAAATTGATAATGAGAATGCTTTTGAAAAAATAATAAGAAACAACAACATAGTTCAATTAAAATATCATCAACAAATTCCTTCTTTATATATTGAATTGGATTTTTTAGACAATGAATTAGTAATTGAATTTTCGGGAAAGATACTCGGTAAAGATTACCACAAACTAATTTCAAAAGATACAATCAAACAATGTTTTGAAAACATAAACTCAATAGGCATTTGCACTCTTAATGTGGAGTGTATCCTGAATGATAGCGTGGTGGTGAAATGCGATGTAACCCACGATGTTGTGTGTGAGGATATACCTCAATTAACTGCCTTCGTGAGCGGGAACATTTGTAGTTACAGGAACTATGTGTGCCGACAAATGAGAAATGGGAACTTTGTGGTGGAAAAGAATGTTACCACCAAACAATACAAAAAGCGACTAACTATATACGATAAGGATAAAGAGATGAAGAAAAACGAGAATAGGAGATTTGCGAGGGAATACGATGTTGATGAGAGTGTGTTTAAGAGTAAATGTCGATTCGAAATGAACCTCAACAGTGTGGCTCAGATAAAGTCCGCACTTGGAATCGAGAGCAACGATTTGCAGAGCGTGCTCGGAGCCCAGAGGAATCCCATTGCAGAGTTTTTAGGGGAGGTGATTGCCGATGGTGCAGCGAGTGTTGGGGGTGAACTCTCACCCAAAGATGCGTATTTGATACCCCTTGTGTTGAAGGATTGCAATTACGACTTGGCACAGGTTGAGGCAAAGATGCGCTCCATCTACTCGAAAGGTACCAACATCTCAAAGATTATGAAGCCCTATCGAGAGGCACTGTTTTCCATCCAACACCCCACCATCAGCAAAGAGAAGATTATCCAAATGCTCACATAGTGTGTTAAAATAAAAATGTGTCAATTTAATCAACAAAGGGGAGGTTGTGAGCCTCCCCATTTGTATCAATGTAACCTAAAAGGTTATTGACTATTTCTAATTGTTTCGCAAAGGTTGTCAATTGCGGGCTGCATCACCTCATTGTATACTTCGGGGAATAGTCGCATATAATATTCTTGTCCTACACATTTTACAAATATGGAATCAAATTGACTCTCTGTTTGGTTGAGTGCTTCCACAATGCTCTTACTTGCATTACATCTCAACGGCAGTGTCTGCTGATGAAAATATGTTTTTGTTTTTTGCAATTTATCCCAATACTCGACAGCAATCTCCATCGGAAAGTTTGAGTTAATTCGAGAACCAGTTTCCTCATTCCAATCCCCGATATTGGCACGATGATAGAGATTATTGATATATTCCCAATCTACCGTTGAGTAATCATACAACATTACTATATCATCATGTTCTTGAAAACGGACATCCTTGTTATTTTTAAACGAACAGAGAGAGCACAACAAAGCAAATAGCGCTATGGTTATTGAACACCATGACAAGTATGTTTGTTTTTTCGCTTCTGCCAATTCAAAACTAATAAACTTGTTTTTAACCCATTTCTTTACTCGTGGGTGAACCCAAAGTTGAAGATTGTGATGTTCGAGTATGTATTTTTCGACACCTCCGGATATTTTTACAGATTCACCCTCGAAAGTACTTTCTGGCACTCCCTTTGGAATACTAGCAAAATTTGTTTGAGGATTTGCTTGTTCATAAAATTGAATTACCTGTTCTTTTTCAAAAAGTTTGATATGCCAAATTACATCTACGATAATGTGATAAGCATTCAACGCATCGGCAGAATAAATACAAAGAACATTATCTTTGTGTAATATCTTTATGTTGTGATACACACATATATCCTCTAACAATGTATGTAGAGTGTGAGGATGATGAATGTCGTCATAATATTTGCACAGTAGTTTCCCTATGAGTTTTCGAATATCCTGTTTCATGTTTTATCTGTTTTGACATCTCCCACCTTAGTTATGTGTGGATTTGTAAAGATATATTCTTCGCACACTATTACCACCATCCAGCAAGCCATCCATACAAAAATGCGATTGCGGTTGGTATTAATATTGAACCTATTATCAAAATTGTGTAACAATGTTTTGATGTCATAAACCTATCCCATCCAGTTTGTTCTTGCGGAATATGTGTATTAGATATGTTATCAAATAGTTTATGTATGAATTTACCCATGGCATTGTGCTGGGCAGTGGTATCCCAGTTCGCTTCTGCCCAATCAAAAAACTGAGCAGTCAGGGTTGTTTGCACATCATCTATTCTAAAAAGATTAATACGGACAGTACAATAATATGCCCCCATCTGCGTTACGTGGAAAATCATAGTTCCAGCATCAGGATTTGCCTCAATAAATTTAAGATAACAAAGCATTCGTGTTGTCGTCTTGCTGTGTTGAATTAAGCGAGTAAAACATTCATCGTATGGTAAATTGATGGTTCTTTGAATAGTTTTTTTCATAATAAATTTGTTTAATTACATTGAGTAAAATAAAACGCAAGAATGGAGATGGCGCACAAACAAAGATTTTTTATCCATGCTTTAAGTTTTTTCCCCCCTTCTTCATCTTTCTGATTTGTTAACAGTCCTTCTGCATTGGTACGAAGCCCTTTTTGTGGGAATAAATTTGTGAGACATTCGTATTGATTTTTACCTTCTATTTCAAACAGGATTTCTGATATCATTTGACTTGCTGTTTCGTAGTCCCCTCCAAAATCAATCATATAATTAGTTGCACAGATGGATTCTGTGGGAGTGAACAGAGCGAAGCAAGTCATATTTTTAAACTTATTAAGTTTGCGAGTTGCCTCATTTGCAACATCAATATCTGTACTTCTAACTGCAAATGGAATACGAATGGTTATTCCATGTTCGCTGTTTGGGGTGAATTTTGCACCAATAGATTCATATCCAAAATTTGCTTTATCTGATGGGACAATTTGATAATTCTCTCCCGAAGAACTAATTATCTCCGTGATAACTATTTCCGACTCAGAAGCAGCCTTTTGTAGTATGAGATTGTTTTTGAGAGCCATTTCAAGTCCCTCAATCACATCTGCCGCTTTGCCATATTTGGTTTTGTCAATGGAGAGTCCTTTATCCACGAATCTCACCAACATAGAACCACAATACTCGCAATTGTGTCTATTTTGTGTGTTAGCCCCACAGTTGGGGCAAGTGATTGTATTTAC